>SZPD01000274.1 GCA_030263515.1 Anaerolineae bacterium CFX9
ACCAGCATCTTTCCCTACACCGTTGAAGGTCGCGTCTATGGCTGGTGAGTTTGCGCCTGCGCTGTGTAAGGTTACAATCGACTGCTGAACACACATCCAAGATCGTCCGTTTGCATGTGAGACATACTCATGCCCGAAGCCCTGATCCCGGACCTGACGCCGATTCAGCGCGGCGCCGAAGAAGTTATCATCTTCATTCCACGCATCGTCGTCGCCCTGCTGATCTTCCTGATCTTCTGGTTCATCAACCGGATCATCCGGCGTGTGATCAACCGGTATGGCGAGCGCGTCCGCATGACAGAGGAAGTGCGCACGCTGCTCAGGCGGGTTATCAGTTGGGTGGTCATGATCATCGGGCTGATCACAGCGCTCGGCACGCTGGGAATCGATGTAACAGCCCTGGTTGCCGGTCTGGGGCTGACCGGTTTTGCGCTCGGCTTCGCCCTGCAGGATATCATCTCGAACTTTCTCGCCGGCGTCCTGCTGCTGATTCACCGCCCCTTTCGCCGTGGAAATTACATCAAGGTCGGAGACAAGGAAGGCGTCGTGGTTGACATGGATCTGCGCTATACCATGCTCCAGACGGACAAGGTTCGCATCCTGATCCCGAATGCGACGCTTTTCAAGGACTCGATCACCATCATGATGCAGCCGCCCCAGGTGAGCGCGCCGCCACCGGTTCCCACTTTCCCGCCGCCACCCGCAACCTGATGCGCCGGAAATGCGTAAAGGGTAAAGGATACACCAGAAAGGTTCTGGCGGCTGAACGGAGGAAAAAAACCATGTCCAGCAATATGACCATCACAACCACGCCCGCGCTCGAAGGACGCAGAATTACGCGCTACCTCGGCGTTGTGACGGGCGAGACGATCCTCGGCGCGAACATCGTCCGTGACTTCATGGCGTCGATCACGGATATCGTCGGCGGGCGCTCGGCAGCGTATGAAAAGTCCCTGCGCGAAGCGCGTGAACTGGCGCTGGACGAGATGACGCAGGATGCGCTGATGCGCGGGGCCAACGCCGTTGTGGGTGTGGATATCGACTATGAAACGATCGGGGCAAACGGCAGCATGCTGATGGTCAGCGCCAGCGGAACCGCTGTCTACGTCGAGTAAAGCCAGCTTTATATGCGTGGAACACTGCCGGGACGGCTGATCGCACTGGTTATGCTGCTGATGGTGATCGGGGTTGGCACAGCGGTGCTGATCAACGCGCGACCTGCCAGCGTCTCGCTGACGATCATCCCGCCGCCGCCCACGCGCACCCCCGTCCCGCTGCCCACGCCTGCGCCTATCTCCGTGTATGTCAGCGGAGCCATCAACGGTCAGGCTGTGGTCGTTTCACTGCCATTTCGCAGCCGTGTGCAGGATGCGCTTGACACTGCCGGCGGCGCAGCGCCAAACGCCGATCTGAGCCGAATCAACCTTGCCGGCTCGCTGCGTGATGGGGATCAGATCTACGTTCCAGCGCTTGGCGAAACCCCACCCCCACTCGCTACGCAGAGCATTGTTTTAGTCCGTATCAACAGCGCCAGCGCGGAGGAACTGGATGCGCTGCCCGGCGTTGGACCGGCGCTGGCGCAGGCGATCATCGTTTACCGGGAAGCCAACGGACGATTTTCCAGCCTGGAAGATGTCGATAACGTGGATGGGATTGGCGCGGCGACTCTGGCGGCTATCGCTGAATACCTGGTGTTCGACTGATCACCGCTCGTCGGCGTCACGCTCCAGACCGAGAACATCGCTCATCAGCAGCGCGCCTTCGTTCAACTGCGGCAGTCGGCTGAGATAACGCTCCGTCACAGCGACATTGGCATGACGGAGCAGCCGGCTGATTTTGTCAATGGAAACGCCGGAATTGTGAAGCGCGCCCGCCACTGAACGACGCAGATCATGCGGCGCAACATCCCCCAACCCGACGGCGTGCGCGGCATGCGTCACGATCAGCCAGATTCCATCCGGCGTCAGCCCATGACGGCTGATACGCCCCCCCTTCCAGATACGCCGGACGAGCGGCGACTCCGCTGGTGGGCGCAGCGCATTCGGCGATGCCACGCGACGCCAGCCATCCAGCGCCTGCAAAACCGGGCGCGGCACATCGATCATCGCCACCCGGCGTCCCTTGCCGTGAACACGCAGCACAACCCGGTTGTTCTGTGTGCTGAGATCTCCCCATCGAAGGGAGGAAACTTCATCGCGGCGCAGCGCCATCGTGCAGAGAATGGTCATGACGACCTGATTGCGCAGCATCTGATTCTCGGATGTGGCGATCGAGCGCGCGCCAGACATGATCATATGTATCTGATCGACGGACAGCCATCTGCCCTGGCGCTGCCCTTCTTCCGCTTTGGGGGGTTTGACCGCCCCCATGGCGGCGCGCACATAATCATCGATCCAGCCTGCTTCCGCCAGCAAGCCGGCAAGCGTGCAGACGGCGGCGCGCGCCTGATCGACTCCCTGTCGCCCATGACCCGCTCGCACCAGCGATCCCAGCCAGGCGCGAAGCTGCGGCGCGCTCAGGGCAGTTTGGAGCAGCGGAATCGGCAGCGCATGCATACGGGCGACACGCTGCCGTCCCTCTGTCGGTTTCACACCCGCGACGGCGACCAGATACTCATCCACCCAGCGAAAGTACGCCCGCTGGGTATGCGGGCTGCTGGCGCGCCCCGGAAGCGCCAGCGCAAAATTGAACGTCAGCGGGGCATCCCCCGATGCCAGAATGACCGATCGGGAGTCGGCAGCCTGCACGTTGGGCGGCAGCAGGGAATGGCGAGGTTTTCTGGTGATCTTCATAGCCTGAGTATAGCATCAGCCGGGGCAATTGCTCATGCCGGGCTTTTACAGAATAAAAATTGTGGCAGGTCAATCCCCATACAGGGTATCTTTCTGCATGCAGGGAATTGATATCTGCGCTGTAAAATGACGTTTAGCTTTGTCAATCAGGATGATACGCTTTTGCATCCTTTGGAAAGTTCTTCCAGCGTGAGTACCTTCAAGAGCCTCTTTCACGGAAATCCGGCGGCGCTGGCGCTGACTTCGACAGACGGTATCATCATAGATGTGAACGACCTGTTCGCGCGCCTGACAGACAGCGAACGGGAAGCGCTGATCGGAACTGCGCTGACCGATCTTCTGTTCAGGGAAGATGAGCAGGCTGCCGAACGCTGGCTGAATCAGAGTCAGACTTCTGAGCACGTTGAACAGCACGAGATCCGTTTCCCCGCTGACGACGGCGATACCCGAACACTGCTGATCTCATCGCGCATCATCGATATGGACGGCACTGCACACATCCTCAGCACCGTGACCGATATTTCAAAGCAGAAATCGCTGGAAACCACGCTGCGCGAAAGTGAGGAAAGCTTCCTTTCACTGCTGAATGCCGCCCAGCGCCAGACACAGGAACAGCAGCTTCTCAACCAGATCCGGACGATGCTGGCTGAACAGGTCGATCTGGACAAGACGCTGCGCGCCGTCGTCGAGGGCATTGCGGAAACCTATGGCTATACGCTGGTCAGCCTCTACCTGCTGGAAAATGGGCGCATGCGCCTTCAGCACTACGTCGGTTACCCGACCGTCATCCAGGAGATTCCGCTCAGCACCGGCGTGACGGGGCGCGTCGTGCGGACAGGCAAGCCGGTCCTGCTCACCGATGTGCGGGAAGACCCGGATTTTCTGGCGGCGATCGACGGGATCGTCTCCGAGATATGCGTCCCGCTGTTCGACGGCGATGAGGTCGTCGGCACGCTGAATGTGGAGTCGATCTACGGTTATACGCTGACTGAGCAGGATCTGGCGTTCATGACGACGCTCAGTGAGCATATCGCCATCGCCATCCATCGCGCCCGGCTTTACGAGGCGCTCCGCCAGAGCCGCGATCAGTACCAGCTTCTGATCGACAACATCAATCAGGTGATTTTCGAGATCGATATCGCGGGCCGCTTCACGTTTGTCAACCGCGCATGGGCACAGCTCACCGGCTACAGCGCCGAGGAAACGATCGGCAGGGAAGTCTATGACTTTGTTCATCCTGATGATCGTTTGCGCTGCCTGAAGTCTTTCCGCTACCTTCTCAATGTGCCGGATGCGCATACGACGGGACAGCTTCGCCTGGATACAGCATATGGAACCACAGTCATCGTTCAGGTCGATGCCCGGCGCACCTACAGCGATCCCCAGAGCCGAAGCACCGTCTCCGGCACACTCAGCGACATCACGGAGCGTGTGCTTGCCGAACAGCGCGAGTCTGAGCAGCGCCGTCTGGCAGAGGCTCTGCGCGCCACTGCCGCCGATCTGACGACCACGCTCGATGTGCAGGAAATGCTGACGATGGTGTTTGCGCATCTGCGCTCGATCATGCCGCGCTTCGACGGTCTCCGCGTGATGCTGGTAGAAAACCGAACGGCGTATATGCTGCGCGTGGATGGTTATTCCGAAGGCCGAGTGCCACCGCCGCCGCACACGATACTGCCGATTGATACCATCCCGGCATGGGCACGCATGTACGAGACCGGGGAACCCTACGTGATCGAGGATATGCGCACCCAGCCGGGACGGGTTGTTCTGCGCGAGCTGGAGTGGGTGCGTTCGCTCATCGGCGCTCCCCTGCGCGCCAAGGAACGGGTGATCGGCTTTATCCACCTCGACAGCGCGCATGTCAAGCGTTTCCAGCCGATCCATGCCCAGTGGCTTCAGGCATTTGCCGATCAGGCGGGAACTGCCCTGCAAAACGCGCAGCTCTACGAAGCGACTGTCAAGCACGCGCAGGAGCTTGAGGAACGTGTCGCCGAGCGTACCGCCAAGTTCCGCCAGACCAAAGAACAGGTCGAGACGATCCTGAACACCAGCAGCGACAGTATCGTGCTGCTCGACTCGCACGGGCGAATCCGCCAGTCGAACCCGGCGTTCAGTAAAATGATGGGTTATTCCAGCGATGAACTGTTCGACAAATCCCTTGCGGCGATGGTGAGCGAGACCTCGCGCGAGCTGATGGAAACCTCGCTCCAGCGCGTCTTGCAGCAGCATTTGTCGGAACGCTTTGAGATCGACATCCAGCGCATTGATGGCACGGTGCTGACGGTAGAAGCGGCTTTTGACCCTATCCGGCGGACGGACTACGAAGACAGCAGCGCCGTATGCACCCTGCATGACATCACCGAACGCCGCCGTATGGAAAATGAACTGCGAGAGGCGCTGGAAAAAGAGCGCCGAATTGTCGAGCTGAAGAATCGCTTCGGGGCGATGGTCTCGCACGAGTTCCGCACGCCGCTTTCGACGATCAAATCCGCAACGGAGACACTGCGTCTGTTTCACAATCGCGTCACTGAGAAACGGCGCAACTCGCTGCTGCAAATGATCGATACGCAGGTAGAGCACCTGATCAGCTTGCTGGAAGACATCCTGACGATCAGCAAGGCTGATACGCTCGGCATGGATTTTGACCCGCAGCAGATCAGCGCCAGTGCCTTCTGCGAAAGCCTGATTGATGAATTTCGCCAGATGCTGGGAGACAGCCACCCTGTCCTGTTTGCCCCGCTGGAAACAGACACAATGCTGTGGGTGGACAAGCAGTTACTTCGCCGTATCCTGAGCAACCTGCTGACGAACGCGGCGAAATACTCCCCGTATGGAAAACCGATTCGGGTATCGCTCAGCCAGAGCGACGGATACGTCAACTTCGTAGTTGAAGATCAGGGAATCGGTATTCCGCCGCAGGATAGTGATCGTCTGTTCCAGACATTCCACCGCGCAACCAACGTCGGAACCATTCCCGGTACAGGGCTGGGGCTGGCGATCGTCAAGCGCGCTGTAGAGATGCACAACGGCATCATCGAAGTCGAGAGCGAAGTGGGGAGCGGCACGCGCTTTACCATCCGCCTG
>SZPD01000275.1 GCA_030263515.1 Anaerolineae bacterium CFX9
ACGTATGGCTTCCGCATCATCGCCAACGGGGCCAGCAAGACGCATACGCTCGATTTGACCGGTAATAACCGACTGCCATTTGAAGCGCCGGTTCCGGCGCGCAGCCTGGTTGATATGGCGAGCGGGCTGCATGCCTTCTCGGTCGCCGCGGTCGATGCGTTCAGCCCGTTCACCCATCCAGCCTTCAGCTCGCGGGGGCCGATCCGCGGACCGGGCGGCGTGATCGGAGGTGAGACGCACGATCAGCCGCAGATCGCCGCCTACACCAACGTCGATACGTGGTCGTTTGGCGCTGGCAGTTTCAGCGGGACAAGCGCATCCGCGCCGCATGTCGCTGGCGCTGCCGCGCTGATCTGGGGTGTCTATGGCGACTATACCGTGACACAGGTGCGTGATGCGCTGCGCACCAGCGTCATCGATATGGGAACCGCGGGATATGACAACTCGTTCGGTTATGGGCGTCTGTATCTGGGGACGCCGCCCGCGCCGACGCCGACGCCATCCAACACGCCGACCCATACCTATACCTACACGCCGACGGATACGCCGACCCCGACCTATACGCCGACGCCAACGGATACGCCAACGCCGACAGATACGCCGACAGCGACTCCGACGGATACGCCAACGCCCACGGATACGCCGACGGCGACTCCGACAAATACCTTCACGCCGACGCCGACCTTTACACCCAGCAATACGCCGCTGCCGCCGCCTGTCACACCGACCGGGCTGCATGTCACTGGCTCGCTCAACCCACCCGCCATGCCCAACTACCGCTGGACGCATGACAGCAGTACCGAAGGGTATTACATGCAGGTCACGGGGCCATCGGGCACGGTGATCGGTCAGTTCTACCTGGCAGGGACGATCTGCTCGGCGACGCTGTGCCAGGTGACGCCGAACGTGTCACTGCCGACCGGCAACTACAGTTGGCGCGTGATCGGCTGGAAATCAAATCCGGGTTACGGTCAGTACAGTCCGTTTGTGACCTTCACCGTCGGGACGACTGTGCCGATCGTGCCGACTGGGCTGAACGTCACCGGCGATCTGACCAATGTGCCCGCGCAGCCCACCTATCGCTGGAATCACGATAACAATACCCAGGGCTACTACGTGCATGTCATCGGGCCATCGGGCACGGTGATCGGTCAGTTCTACGGTGCGGGGACGATCTGCTCGGCGACACTGTGCCAGATCACGCCGAACGTCCCGCTCAGCAGCGGCAGTTATAGCTGGCGGGTGGTCGGCTACAATGCCACCTTCGGCTACGGAGCGTACAGCCCGCTCCAGAATTTCATCGTCGGGACGGGGGCGACCTTTACACCGAGCCATACGTTCACGCCGTCGAACACGCCGACGCCATCTCACACGCCGACGCACACGCTGACGCCAACGCCGTCAAATACACCGACGCCATCCCACACGCCGAGCCAGACGTTCACGCCGTCGCCGACCAACACGCCGAATCCCGGACCGCCTGCGCCCACTGGACTGAACGTGACCGGCACGCTCAACCCCGCGCCCGCCACGCCTACCTACCGCTGGAATCACAATTCGGGGGTTGCCACGGGCTACTATCTGGTGGTCAGCGGACAGTCTGGCATCGTGCATCAGGCTTACTACTCTGCGAGTGCGGTCTGCTCGACGACGCTGTGCCAGGTGACGCCGAGTGTTCCGCTGGCTGCCGGGAACTATCTCTTCAAGGTGACTGCGCACAATGCATCTGGTAATTACGGCCCGTACAGCCCGAATTTCTACTTCGCGGTCGGCGGTTTCCCGGCAGTTCCGACCGTCCTGAACGTGATCGGCGATCTGACGACGGTTCCGGCACAGCCAACCTACACCTGGAATCACAACAGCAGCGCCCAGGGCTACTTCATGTATGTGGGCGGTCCATCAGGCGCGGTGCATCAGGCGTTCTACAGCGCCAGCACGATCTGCTCGGCGACGCTGTGCCAGGTGACGCCGAATGTCCCGCTGGCTGCCGGCAATTACCTGTGGAAGGTGATTAGCTGGAATTCGGCGCGCGGCTATGCCCACTTCTACAGCCCGACGTTCTCGTTCGTCGTCGGCGCTGGCGGGGCGGCGCTCGGCATGCCCGCCCTTGATGATGCGCCCGTCGTGCCGCCCGATCCGTCGCTGATCTCGCCGGCTGCTCCACAGCCCGAAACCCCGACGCTGACCCCGCTGCCGCCGCTGCTGCCGACTGCGACGCCGCAGCCGCAGACGCTGCCCGTTCTGGTGACGATGGATGACGGTGCGCCGGAATGGGCTGGTATGCCCGGCTGGTCGCTGAGGGTGGACAGCGCCTATGGCGGTGAAGGGCTTGGCTGGCGGGCCGCGCTCAGCGAGCCATCAGCCGCCGCCCTGACATGGGAACGCTGGCTGGATCTGCGCGCCGTTCCGAATGCCCGCCTGCGCTTCTGGTCGTGGAATACCTCTGTGAGGGCAACTGCGCTGGTCGAAGTGACGATCGACGGTGTGAACTGGCAGCAGGTCGCCACCATCCCACAGAGCAATACGTGGACTGAGGTTGAGGTTGAACTGTTCGCTTACATCGGGCAGCTCATCCAGCTCCGCTTCGTCTGGATGGATGTGCCGTCGGCGAATGATACGCTTCAGACTCCGTCGCTGTGGCTGATCGATAGTGTGCTGGTCGAGGTGACTGCGCCGCCGACGCTGCTGCCGACTGCCACGCTCCAGCCGACGCTCGAACCCAGCCCGACGCCGTTCCCGACGGATCTTCCGACTGAAGCGCCGCCTGACGTGCCGACGGCTTCATCGACGCCGGAGCCGCCGCCTTCATCGAACGACGCGCCGCCTGCTTCCGAGGGTGGAAGCTAGCGCCGTTCGCCTGTAAGAACGAACAGGGCTGACCTGATGGATCCGGGTCAGCCCTGTTTTTTTGAGATTGGGATCAGCCCGCCGAAGCGGGAAAAGCGGCGTCAGCGATTGGCGAAGCGATAGCCAACCCCGCGCGAGGTCAGGATGTAATCCGGGCGTTCCGGGTCTCGCTCGATCTTCTGGCGCAGATAGTGGATGTAGAGTTTCAGGCTGTCGATGGCGTCGCCGTATTCCTCGCCCCAGGCTTCGGTGACCAGCTCATTGCGGGGGACGACGCGCCCGGCATTCCGCACCAGCACGCCCAGCAGGTTGAATTCCTTCGGCGTCAGATGCTTCAGATCATTGCGGACGCGCACCTCGCGATTCATGAAGTTGATGCGGAACTCACCGCCGTTGAACACCAGCTCTTCACTCATGTTCGGCTTGGGGGCGCGCCGCAGATGCGCCTGAATCCGCGCGACCAGTTCCTCGCTGTCATACGGCTTGCGGATATAGTCATCCGCGCCGGTGTTCAGCCCGCGCACAATATCCTTCGGGCTGTCCATGGCGCTCAGGAAGATGATCGGCACATCGGAGAGCGAGCGCAGGCGGTTGCAGACTTCCCAGCCGTCCATTTCCGGCATCATGATATCCAGAAGCACCAGATCGGGCTGAAAGCGGTAGGCTTTGCGCAGACCTTCGTCCGCGCCATACGCCTTGATCACTTCAAAGCCGCGTTTCTCCAGCAGCAGCGCTGCCAGGTTGACGGTTGCTTCCTCGTTATCGATGATGAGTATCTTAGCGCCCATTTACGCGCTCCAAAACTGTCTTTCCTACAGAGAGTGATGCCCGATTCAAACCGATGTTGCAGAAATCTAACCACACTGTATCAGAATCTTCTGTTCAACGCAAGCAGGCGATTATTCAGGATGGGTCGCCCCCTGCCCACGTGCCGAAATCATCCTTGCGTGAGGGTTGGTCTGCGGTTGGTGATGTGGGTTGCGCTTCAGGCGTGTTGTGGTCGCCGCCGTTTTCCGCTGCCTGTTTCAGGGCAGGCGGCAGCGCATTGAAATCGCGCGCGGCGGTCTGCGCCTCACGCCTCACTTCGCTCATGGTCTGTTCGATCTCGCGCATCGGCTCGTTGATCGGAGCTGACAGCTTGTTGGCGACCTGGGTCAGCGTTCGCCCCAGTTCCTGTTTGGTGGGTGGTGTGCGCGGAATCTGCACATCCAGCCCCATCTGATCGACTTCGCGCTGAAGCTGATCAGCCGCCTTGCGATACTCGATCATGGCGCGCCCCATGAAGCGCCCAAACTGCCGCGACCACAGGATCATACGCTGGGGACCGGCGACGATCAGCGCCAGCAGCAGGATGGCGACTAACTCCCAAAAACCGATTCCGAACAGTTCCACGGGTAAAACTCCGGCACATGCTCCTGCGTGAACAAACGCTCCACCAGTATAGCATACCCCGATGGGCGCTGAGATTATTCAGCGCCATGCCGAACAGCGGCGCTGAAGGGGTTTGTGCGCTTCCGGGTTTTTTTTTACGTATCTTCAGGCGGGATGCTGCGCTATACTGACATCAGGCAGGCTTCAGCCTGCCTTTTTTTTTGATAATCCCAGATTCCGGAGAGCCTGCCCACTATGAATCGAACCCGCCTTATACGCAGAACAGCCTTGCTCTGCGCTGGTTTTGGCGCTGCCCTGCTTCTGCTGGGGGGCTGGCTGCTCCCACGCCTGGAAGCCGCGCCGATGTTACAGGCGAATGTTTCCTGCCCACCCGTAGTGATCCAGGCGCTGGAGTCGGTTGGAGAAGCCTGCAACAGTCTGGATCGCAACAGCGCCTGCTATGGCTACAACCGAGTCAATGCCAGCTTTGCCGAGCCGGATGTCAGTTTCAGCGCCGTGGGTGATATTGCCTCGCTTCTCAGCCTGCAGACGATCGAAACCAGCCCGCTGGATATCGAGCAGAACATCTGGGGGGTGGCGCTGATGAATGTGCAGGCCAACCTTCCGAACAGCCTGCCAGGTCAGAGCGTGATCTTCATGCTGCTGGGGGACGCACAGATCGAGAACGCCGTCGCGCCGGAGAACGCCTTCCAGGGAGGCATCCCGATCAACCTGCGTGCCACGGCTGAAACCAGCCTCTATCAGCAGCCGCGCGCCGACTCTGCGCTCGTTCGTGCCGTGCCCACCGAGACAACGCTGACCGCTGACGCGCGCTCAACCGATGGCGTCTGGTTCCGCGTCGCCGTGGATGGGCAGTATGGATGGGCGTCACGAGACACGCTTCAGATCCCGGCCCCGGCTGAGCGGCTGCCCGCCTATGACGTGTCTGCCAGCCGGACGCCGATGCAGGCCTTCTACCTGCGCACGGGCGCGGGTTCCCCGGTCTGTGGCGACGCGCCAGATGCGCTGGTCGTGCAGGGGCCCCAGGGCTTCACCGTCGATCTGACCGTCAACGGCGCTGATATTCGCGTCGGATCGACGGTCGTCCTGCGGACGCTGGGGCGTAACGATCAGACAGATGAGGAATTCTTCGAGCTGCTGCGGAATGCGCCCGACGAGATCAGCGATTTCCTTCAGATCACCGTGCTTGATGGCGAGGTCGTCATCAACCCTGACAGCGATGATCCGACTATCGTTCCGGCGGGCGAAACCACCATCGCCTGCCTGGATGCGCCGCAGAATCTGGGTATCGACGGCGTGGCGAACGATCAGAATGTGACGGATGCCTGTGGAGGCTGGCAGCCGCCGCAGCCGATCCCGCCGCCGCAGCTTGAGTCGCTGACACAGCTCAACCAGGTTGAGCTGCTGTATCCGATCGCTGTCGAGACGAGCACGCCCACCGAGACGCCTTCGCCCACGCCGACGACTACAGGGCTGCTGCCGACCAATACCTTCACCCCCACGCAGACCCCCAGCATGACGCTGACGCCGACTGATCGTCCCACGCTGACGCCGTCGCCTTTCCCGACGGTGACGCTGACTCCCAGCATCACGCTGACGCCTTCAGTGACGCCGCTGCCGACCGATACGCTGACGCC
>SZPD01000276.1 GCA_030263515.1 Anaerolineae bacterium CFX9
CAGCGCACGCTCGATACCTACGGGCGGATCGATATTCTGGTCAACAACGCAGCGACCAATCCGCATTTCGGTCCCGTGCTTGAGGCGGAAGACAGCCTGTGGCAAAAAACGATCGAAGTCAACCTGATGGGAAACGTCTGGCTGACGCAGGCAGTCGTCCCGGCGATGCGCAGCGCCGGCGGTGGCAAGATCATCAACATCGCCTCGGTGAATGGTCTCCGACCGGGGCGGATGCAGGGGATCTACAGTATCACCAAGGCCGGGCTGATCAATCTGACGCAGACGCTGGCGATGGAACTGGCGGATGACAACATTCAGGTCAACGCGATCGCGCCGGGGCTGATCCAGACGAAATTTGCGCGCGCTATCTGGGAAAATGATCTGCTGATGGATGAGATGATGAAGCGCATCCCGCAGCGCCGTCTCGGTCAGCCGGGCGACATCGCCGGGATTGCAGTGTTTCTCGCTTCATCGGCATCGGATTTTGCGACCGGGCAGACGTTCGTGATCGACGGCGGGATCACCATTCCCATGCTGTAAATTTTTCACTGCAGAGAGGAACCTGTTGTGCGTTTTGTGCTTTACACCGAGAAGACCGTCGCACAGTGCATGAGCGCCATCAATGACCGGCTGCACGCCAAAACCAAAGGTGGCTATGAGGGCTGGGTTGAGAAAAATGGCAGTTTTTCGATCGAGGTGGATAACCCGGTCTTCGGCAAATTCCGGCGTCGAACCCGGCTGCGTGCCCGCGCAGAACGCGAAAGCGGCGTGACGATCATTCGCGGCGGCGTCGCCGGAGGGGCCAGCCCTCAGGAACGGCTGATGATCCTGATCGCGATCGGGCTGATCGGCATCCTGCTCGGTCTGGCATACAATCTGGCGTTTCTGGTGGTGATGATCCCGCTGATGCCGATCGTGCTGTTCGCGCTCAAGGGCGATTATGACAATGCGCAGATTCTGGTGCGCGAAGTGCAGCGCACGCTGAGCGCCAAGACCACCCCACCCAAGAAACTGAGCGCGGGCGGCAGCGCTGGCTCCAGCCGGGGATCGAGCGCCAGAAAGAGCGCAGGCGCTCTGCGCGAGCCGCTGCCCGCCCTCAAGGAACCGCCTGCATCTGGCAGTCTGTTTGATGATGAAAAGGATGAGTCATGACCCCTGCCCTGCTTGTTGAACGCCATGAGTACGTCAAGCTGCTCACCATCAACCGCCCTGAAGTCAAAAATGCGGTCGATGATGAAATCATGCCGGCCATCCGTGAGGCGCTGGCAGATGCGGAAACAGACGGCACGCGCGTCGTTGTGCTGACCGGAGCCGGTGGATCGTTCTCGTCCGGAGCCAATATCAAGAAGGCGCTGGCAGAAGGCTTCACGCCGGACAAAACCTTCTACACCCTGACCGAAGTGTACGGCCCCACGCTGAAGGCGATCCGCAGCGCCTCGATGCCCGTTATTGCGGCGGTCGATGGCTACGCAGCGGGGATCGGCTGTGATATGGCGCTTGCCTGCGATATTCGTCTGCTCAGCCCACAGGCTCGTTTTGCCGAACTGTTCATCCGCATCGGTCTGATCCCGGATGGCGGCGGAACCTATCTGCTGCCACGCCTGGTCGGCACGGGGCGCGCCCTGGAAATGATGTTCACAGGCGCAGATGTGGACGCCAAGAAGGCGGTCGAGATCGGGCTGGCGAACCAGATCTTCCCGGCAGAAAGTTTCATGGATGAAGTCCTGAAATACGCCCATGCGCTCAGCCAGAAATCCCCGCTGGCGCTCAGGCTGGGCAAGAGAGCGATGCTCGCCGCGCTGGACAGCACCTATGATGAATCGCTCGCGCGGGAAGCCGAGCTGCAAAAGCAGATCCTGGAAAGCGAAGACGGCGCTGAGGGCTTCCTGTCATTCGTCGAAAAACGCGCCCCCGTGTGGAAGGCGCGTTAGGCATCTCATCACAGCCGACGGAATCGGCGCTGCTACGACGATGGCGGCTGAGGCTCCGCCAGCCCATGTTGAGCGATCAGGTGATCGAGCAGCGCCCTTGAACCGCGATGAACCAGGTTGTAAACCCGGTCGAAAGATCCGTCATAGTAAGGATCGGGCACTTCCTGCTCGCGAACCATGCCGGTCTGATTAGCCCAGGTCAGGAACAGGCGAATGTCAGCGTGTGCGTCTGCGCCGTTCCGCAGCCGTTGAATGAAGCTGAGATTTTCGTGATCCATCGCCAGCACATAGTCAAAGCGATCAAGATCTGCCCGCTCAAGCTGGCGGGCGCGCCCGTCATAGGGAATATGGTTGCGGCTCAGCACATGCAGCGTCCCGTGATGCGCCGGTTCGCCGACGTGCCAGCGGCCGGTTCCCGCCGAGTCTACCGTAATGGCATGTTTCAGCCCCGCCTTGCTCACCATATCGGCAAAGACAGCCTCAGCCATCGGCGAGCGACAGATATTGCCCATGCATACCATCAGGACACGGATCATGCCTCGTCCTGCGGCTGCTCAGCCGAACGCTCCGCTGAAACTTCGTCCTCGTCCACAGCTTCGGCTGGTTCAACCTCGGCTTCCGCCGCAGTGCCGGATTCAGTGTCAGCTCCGGAAGCTGTCTCAGATTCAGCCTCGCCCGCTTCTTCCTGTTCAATGGCGGCCACGATCTCGGCAGCAGGCTCTGCATCTGCCGGGGCGTTCTGATCGGCGGGTGCGGCTTCTGCCGAGTTCTCCGCCGGCTGCTGTTCATCCGCCGGAGGATCCTTGCTGATCATCGTGATCTTGCCATCGATGAACGCGCCTTCCTCCGTGGTCAGCGCCTGAGCGCGAATATCGCCCCAGATGCGTCCTGTTCGCAGAAGCTGCACTTTTTTCCCACTGACATTGCCACGCACCGCACCGGCGATCGACACATTGCGGGCGTGAATATCCGCGTTGATCCGGGCGGTCTCGCCCACCAGCACGTTACCCGTGATTTCCAGCGTGCCGGTGAATGTCCCGTCCAGTCGAACGTTGGCGCTGCTCTTAAGCACGCCTTCCATAACGCTGTTGGCTCCCAGCACAGTCTCGAAGCCAACCGGCTGCTGGCCGCTGACAGGAAGCTGCGAAACGGCGGGTTTTGGCGCGGCCGTCGAGGGAGAGGACTCCGTCTGGCGCCGATTGCCGAAAAATGACATGCAACATCCTTTCTTCTGAGCGCGAGTGCGCACAGTGATGATTTTACGTCGTCTCCGTTAAATTCGAATTAGAACAACCCGACAATGTTACCATGCTCGTCGATATCGACCTTTTCCGCGGCAGGGTGCACCGGCAAGCCGGGCATGGTCATCATATCACCGCAAATCGGGTAGATAAAACCTGCGCCGACGCTGGCACGCACTTCCCGAATGGGCAGCGTGAATCCCTTTGGCGCACCCTTCAGCGAAGGATCATGGCTCAGGCTGAGGTGTGTCTTTGCCATGCAGATCGGCAGATTGCCATAGCCATTGGCTTCGTAGCTGGCGATCTGCTTTTCCGCCAGCGGTTCAAAGGTCACCCCATCTGCCCCATAGATCCTTGTGGCAATGGTTTCAATCTTTTCCTTGATCGGACGATCGAGATCGTACAGAAAGCGGAAATCGTTCGGCTGATCACAGGCGGAAGCCACCATCTCTGCCAGCTCGATCGCGCCAGAGCCGCCCTCGGCAAAATGACGGGAGATCGATGCGCCCAGCGCACCCGCTTCAACAGCGATCCGGCGGATAGCGTCCAGCTCCTCCGGGTGATCTCCCTCGAACACGTTGATCGCCACAACGGGCGTCACACCATGCAGGCGCACATTCTCGATCTGCTTGATCAGGTTTGCCGCTCCGGCTTCCACATCGCTCAGGTTCAGCTCCAGCATTTCCGGCGGCAGCTTCTTCCCGGCGACGATTTTATAGCGTCCGCTGTGCGCCTTGAGCGCGCGCACGGTGGTCACCAGCACGGCAGCGTTGGGTTTTAGCCCGCTGTAACGACACTTGATGTTGAAGAACTTCTCCGCCCCGATATCCGCGCCGAAACCCGCCTCAGTCAGCAGATAATCGCCGCACTTGATTCCGAACATATCGGCAAGGACGCTGCTGTTACCATGCGCGATGTTGGCAAACGGCCCCGCATGGACGAAGGCGGGCGTATTTTCAAGCGTCTGGAGCAGATTCGGGCGCAGCGCCTCCTTCATCAGCACCGTCATCGCCCCTGCCCCGCCGATCTGTTCCGCCGTCACCCCACGGCGATCCTTGTCCAGCCCGATCACAATGCGCGAGAAACGCTCACGGAGATCGCGCAGCGACGTGGTCAGCGCCAGAATCGCCATCACTTCGCTGGCGACGGAAATATCAAAGCCGGTCTCGCGAACGATGCCCCCCTGATCGCGCCCGCCAAGCCCAACGATCACATGGCGCAGCGCGCGGTCATTGACATCGAGCACTCGTTTCCACGTGATCGAGTCGATATCGATATTGAGCGCATTCCCGCGCATCAGATGGTTGTCGATCATCGCCGCCAGCAGGTTGTTGGCAGCAGTCACGGCATGAATATCACCGGTGAGATGCAGATTGAACAGCTCCATCGGGACGACCTGCGCATAGCCGCCGCCCGCCGCGCCGCCTTTGATGCCGAATGTGGGCCCCTGCGACGGCTGGCGCAGCGCGATCGCGGCGCGTTTGCCGAGATGGCGAAACGCCTGTCCGAGACCGACTGTCGTGGTTGATTTTCCCTCACCAAGCGGCGTGGGCGTGATCGCTGTCACAACCACATAGCGGGCATTGGGGCGATCCCTGAGTTTTTCGAGCGCTTCGAGGCGAAGTTTGGCGATATAGGGACTGCCGTAGATATCAAAGTCATCCTCGGTCAGCCCCATTTCAGCGGCAATCTCACGAATCGGCTTGAGAGTCGCGCGCTGGGCAATTTCCAGATTTGACGGCATGGTCTTATTGTCCTTCTTGATTTTAAGCAATATACCCCTATACTGTAACAGGATTCTTCGCCTGCGTCATTCTTAACATCGAGACAACCGCGCTAACATGGCAATTAACGTAAAACGTTTCACACTGGCGCCTGCTCCGCAGACTGTGGAGGAGGCGAATTTTCGTCATCTGGTCATGGATATCGCGTGGTTCGGCATCGGCTTCGCAGCGACTTCGCGTTTTGCCAGCGTGTTCGCCATCCGTATGGGAGCTGATGCAACGGAAATCAGCCTGATCACCTCCATTCCGGCGCTGATCCTGCTGATCGGCTCGGCAATCGGCGGCTGGTGGACGCGCCGGTACAGCAATCCGGTCAAGGCGTTGTTCTGGCCGACGTTCCTGTTCCGTTTCGCGTTTCTGCTGCCTGCGTTCGCTCCGATCATGCCGTCGGAACTGCGGGTGTGGTGGCTGATTCTGGCGCTGACCCTGCCGGCGATCCCACAGGGAATCTCGTCGGTCGTGTTCACTGTCATCATGCGTGATGCCATCCCGCTTCAGCGGATGCAGCCGCTGTTGGGAAGACGATCGATCGCGATGAACGTCAGCCTGATGATCTCGGCGCTGGCACTGGGCGCATGGCTGGAATGGGCGCCCTTCCCGCTCAACTATCAACTGATGTATGTGGTAGCGTTCGCCTTCCAGCTTCTGAGCGTGCGCGAGTGCATGGCGGTCCGGGTTGAGCGTCCATCAGTGCAGGAAAAGCCGGGCGGCTTCGCTGCCAGTCTCCTCCTGCCGTGGAAATCGCCGAGTTTTCGCAAGGTGGCGCTGGTCGCCGCGCTCCTGCATATCGCACTGCTGGCGGTCAACGCGATCATCCCGCTCCATCTGGTCGAGACCCTGCGCGCGTCAGAAGGATTCGTCGCACTCTACAGCATCATTGAGCTGGGCGCGGCGGCGCT
>SZPD01000277.1 GCA_030263515.1 Anaerolineae bacterium CFX9
CTCGTTCCTGAACTACCTTCTGCCTCCTTTTCCTCATCCCCGCAACAAAAAAGTCGCTGTTTTCTCACAACGACTTCCTTTAATCTGCCAAACTCCAGAGAGGGTCAGGAAAAGTTTCCTGACCCTTTAGCCCTTGTTACACTGAACATACGGCGAGATCGCTGTTGCTTATGGCAGAGGCGCAAGCTCACTCAGGATCGTTGGCAGGAATTCGGCAATCGTCGGGTGCACGGGCAGAGCTTCCAACATGACATGGTAATTCGCGCCGGTTGCCATGAAATAACTGATTACCTGGATCACTTCGTCTCCGTGCAGCCCCAGCACTGCCGCTCCCAAAAACTGCTCCGTATCGGCATCAACCAGCAGCTTGATCAAACCAGCCGTCTCCGCTTGTTCCTTGGCGCGGCTCATGCGGTTCACCGGCTTGGTTGCCATCAGCACGTTTCGTCCGGACTGACGCGCTTCCTTCTCCGTCATCCCCACTCGCCCTAAGGGTGGATCGGTGAACAGGGCAAAGATCGGGTTGCGGTCTGTCCATTTACGCCTGCGCCCGTGCAGCAGATTATCCCGCACGATCTCATAATCATGGTACGACGTGTGGGTGAAAGCCCCTTTGCCATTCATATCACCCAGGGCATAAATGCCAGAGGCAGTGGTTTCCAGGTACTCGTTGACCGTGACAAAACCCCGCTCGTCAGTCTCGACTCCGACGGCCTCCAGGTTCAATTGATCGGTGTTCGGAACCCGCCCAATCGCGTTCAGCCAGTGCGATCCCGTGATAACATGCTCACTACCGTCAGCATCATGCCGTACATACGCCCGTATTCCGCCATTTCCATCCGGCTCAACTTTGGTGAGTTTGCTCAGGGTATGGACGACAACACCTTCTTCCGCGAAGATACGGTTAATTTCAGCTTTGATATCGTCGTCTTCGCGGTTAATCAGACATTCGGAAGTCTCGATAATTGTCACCTGGCTGCCAAGACGACGAAACGCCTGTCCCATTTCCAGACCGATGTAACTCCCGCCCAGGATCATCAGATGCGCCGGAAGGGTATCGAGGCGCAGCAGCTTTTCACTGTCCAGCCAGTTCACACTGTTGATGCTCTCAATGGCCGGAACACGAGCGCGGGTGCCGGTATTTAAAAAGATCTGCGGCACCTGGATGACTTCATCTCCCACCCGTACACGATACTGCCCGTTCACCTTTCCCTCAAAACGGGCATAGGCATGATAGACATCCATCCCCTCCGTCCCGCGAAGCCATTTCTCAATCCCCCCACTCGTATCTTCGATCATGCCGACGACACGTTCCCGAACCCGGTTCCAGTTGACGGTGAAATGGTCAATGTCTACGCCGAAATCCGCGCCGCGTCGTGCCATATGGGCGGCGCGGGCACTGGCGATCAGGGTTTTTGTCGGGGTACAGCCGTAATTCACGCACGAACCCCCAAAGCGATACCCCTCGGCAACGGCGACCCGTAGCCCTTGTTTTTTCAGTTGGTATGCCATTGACGGGCCAGCCTGCCCCGTTCCGATCACGATGGCGTCGTATTGCTTCACGAATGTTTTTCCCTTTCGGTTACTCAGATATCGAAATACTTTCGGTTACTGCATCACACGAAGCCCTGCCCGGTTAAACGCCTGACATCAACACCCTATTCCGAAGCATTCTGGTCATTTGGAATCAGGCGATACCCAACCCCACGCACCGACTCGATATAAAACGCCGTCCCCGGTTCAACCCCCATTTTTTTGCGCAGATTGAGGACATGCGCGCCGATGATCTCACGCGCTTCATGTCGGGAACAGGTATAACCGCAGGCCATTTGCACAAGCGTCACATAACCGCGCGTTTCCCCTGGTGAGCGGGCAAGTTCGAGCAGTAGTCGGAACTCGGTCGGGGTCAAATCCAGCGGTTGCCCTCGCAAACTCGCCCGAAAGGCACTGACGTCGAATTTTAAGTCGCCGTGATCCGGGCTTTTTGCGTCAGGGAAGAGGCTCGTTCGATCCTCCGGTTGAACCACCGTCAACAGTTGTCCGGCAATTTGCTCAAGCCGGTCACGCCGCTGCTGCCGCGAGCGGCTCTCCAGGGCGGCAGCGACGGTTGACAAAATATCTTCGTTTCGCGCAGGCTTCAACAGATAATCGTGAGCTTGATGACGTAGAGCAGCAATCGCCGATGGCACGGTGGCATGTCCGGTTAACAGGATGACCGCCAAATCAGGATACCGTTCTTTGGCGACGCGCAGCAGTTCCACCCCGTCCAACTGATCCATTTTGATGTCCGTTAACAGCACATCGTAGGGCGCACTCGCTAACTGTTCCAACGCCTCGCGACCATCACTGGCGGACTGCACATCGTAACCGTTCAACATCAGGACACGCACAAGAAAATTGCGTATCGCCGCTTCATCATCCACCACCAGGACACGGTTACTCATGATAACAGGGCTCCTTCGCCGGTAGTCTGATTTGAAAGGTCGTATATTGACCGGGACGGCTTTCCACCGTGATTTCGCCTCCGTGCCGCTCGACAATTTCCCGTGAAATTGCCAGACCTAACCCCAGCCCGCGCGTCTTGGTGGTGAACAACGGCTCAAACAGGCGAGCAAGGTACTCCTGTTGGATGCCGGGGCCGTTATCGCTGACGCTGATCAGAACCGCGTCACCCTGAGGCTGTGTCTTCAAAATAATCTGGGCGTTTTTTGATGTCGCTGCCTCGGCTGCATTGAGGATCAGATTGAGCAGCACCTGCTTCATCTGGTTGCTGTCGCCACAGGGGGTCGGTAGGTGATCGGCAAGCTCCAGGTGTAAGCGCATCCCGGCATCTTGCAGGCGTTTCCGCATGAGAATATACACGCCCTCGCAGATCGCATTGATGTCCAAGGGCAAGGTTTCGTAAGTCACCGGGCGGTAAAAATCCAGCATCTGCCGGAAAATTGTCTGGATGCGCTCCAATTCGCGCTGAATGATGTCCATATCCTCGTGCACGTCCAGTGTTGTGCCGTTGAGCTGCGTCATCACCAAACCCAGCCCGCTTTGAATAGCTTGCAGAGGGTTGTTTAGCTCATGCGCCAGCGAACTGGCTAACTGACCGATGACGGCCAGTTTTTCCGACTGAATCAGGCGATTCTGTGCCGCCCGCAGCGCGGCGGTGCGTTCTTCCACCTTGGCTTCCAGAGAGGCGGAAAGCTGGCGCTCCGCTGCCAGGAGTTGGTCAATGGTGCGCTGCTGCTCTTCCACCGCGCGTAGCAGTTGTTGCAACCGCAGACGATCACTCGTAAGTTCCAGCCGTTCGCGCTCGGCCTGTTCCAGCCGCAGGTTGGTGTAAAGGATATGTCCGAGGGTTTTTGTCAACAGATCGCAGGGTTCTTGCGATTCTACAGGGATTTGCTCGATGCCCATACAGACTGCGCCCACGTGAATTTCATTGACGTTAAGGGGGTGATACCAATACGAGGAGTCCAGCGACCGCGCCTGTTGCGCGTCACTCTGGCAAACGCCGTTCGCCAGACGCAGCACAGAGCGGCGCAGGTCAGAGGGTGAGTGGGTGTCGCCACTGGCCTGCCATGTCTCGCCGATAATATACCGCCCCAAATCTGCATCCCAGATCAGGAAACAGACCCAGCGCGGATTCACCAGACCGACATACGCGGCCAGCGCCAACGAAAGTGTCTGCTCGACAGACCCGACGCAAATCATGTTGGCTAACGTACAGGCAAGATCGTGCATCGTTCCCATCCGCCTTAACCTGGAAAAATGCAGGCAGCAACCGAACATTCATAATGACCTGCCGTTTGCCCCTGCAAGCGCGCCAGCACCCCATGACTGCGGAAGCCTAGAAAGGGTTTATCGCCCAATCGTTCCTGCACCGCATCTCGCTGGCGCTGATAGCTGTCCGCCAGAACCCATCCGGTTGACATACAATCAATGAACAATGCGCCCGCGCCGGAATGGGTTTGCTGGAGGGCGCTGTCAACCGCGCGCCGGGCTGCCGTCACCATCGCGTCCGGTTGGGTCGACAGGATGTGGATCAGCCGTCCAACCGGCGGCGGCGAGGTGACGAGCATCGCGCCTGAACGGTCAAACCCCATCAGGAAGCTGACCTTACATGTTTTGTTGTCGCACACGCCTACCGGGTAATGCAGCGTCGTCGTACTCAGCGTGTCCAGACGGTAAGGTATTGAGCGTTCATTCAGGAAATCTTCGTAGACTTCCCAGGCCGGGCGACCATCAATCCTGATAATCCGGTGGGCATCAGCGTGGGTTACACGGTAAGGCCCACTCAGCGTCGTCCAGCCGTTGTCGAGCGCCAGGCCTAACGGCGACTGGCTCAGAATTTCCGTGCTGCTCAATCCTCTGTGCAGTACATGACGATTGAAGAAGACCGCAGGCGGGCGCGGCGGCTTGTCGGCTGTCGGGCTGGGGCCGCCCACGATGTCATACAGCATCCCGGTCTCCGTCATCGCCCGGTCAACAACCTGATCCAGATTCATCGTTTGATCGTCGGGGAACAGCACCAGGGCGCGATGCCGGTACACGCTGCCTAAGCCTTCTTTCGTCACACCGTGCAAGTGAGCCAGCATTCGCTGACGAGTGAAAAGCCGCCGCCGGTAACGGTTCGTATGAAAACGAATCCGGTCACTCTGGATGAGCATCACCCCGGCGCCATGTTCGACGTAACCTTCATGCGAGTACTGCCCAACCGAGGTTGCGCCGATGAGCGGGGGTTCACCGAGCGCGTCGTTGGCACCTTTCAGCACCGCAGCGGGATTGGAATGTGATGTGAACAGCAGGGCAAGCGCCGTGTTTTCCCCCGCGCCAAGCTGTGCCTGAGCCGCTTTCGCCGCTTCCTGTCCGCAAGTAAAGGCATCCGCTGCATCTGATAAACCCACACCGATCCGTGTTGAAGACAAAATCGCGCTCCTGGTTATTCTCCTGACCCCAAGTGTAACCCAAAAAAGAAGCTCAGTTTGTTCGCCTTCGGCAAATCTTCGGCATTCATGAGGTCTTTCTTTGCTCCGCTGTTTTTGATGCAGCTTATACACTGGTGGCAATGATTTTTACTATGTTGAGTTCAAGAGAGGGGTATTGGAATGGCAACACAAACAGTGGAACAAACACGGATTCGTTCGTTGGCGATGGCCGAAAACCTCGTGCATGGTGCGGTGGCGGGACTGATTGGCGGTTCAGTTTTCGGTGTGCAAATGGCGGTGGGTGGAATGCTTCCGATGGTCGCCCAGATGGTAGGGTCACAGAGTCCGGTGATCGGTTTCATGCTCCACCTGCTCATCAGCGCGTTCATTGGCGGCGTGTACGGCCTTATCGCCCCGCGCCTGCCCACCGGATGGCTGATTGCCATTGGAGCGGGGATCGTATACGGCGTGATCTGGTGGGTGCTCGGCGCGCTGATCATCATGCCGCTGGCGCTGGGCATGTCAGGCATGGTGCTCCAGATCGGCGACCCGCAGTGGATGAGCCTGGTCGGTCATATCATTTTCGGCATCGTCACGGCAGCTTTCTTCACGCTCATCAACCGCCGCTGATGTGGAACGCAACGCTGGGGGCGACCTACTAAGTCGTCCCCCACAGCCGGCACAAATGAAGCGGTTTCTCCATTAGGGTTTCATTGTCATCATTTCGGGCTGAATTTCGCGCAGGTGGTTGGCAACCAGACGGGCTGCGATAGTCTGCCAGTTGTACAGGGTGCGTTCAGGGACATAGTGCAAGATCACCAGAGTAGTCTGGAATAATCAGCGGCGATGTGGTTATAATGAGGGAATGAAAGCACTCAATGTACGAGAACTGACCCCAGAAGAAACG
>SZPD01000278.1 GCA_030263515.1 Anaerolineae bacterium CFX9
ACGCGATCGGCAGGAAAAGCCCCGAAGAAATCTGCATTCGGGTCATCGGCGTTGATGACGCTGATCTTGGGCTGGCGCGGCTTGACGAAAGTTTCTTTCAGCATGCTGAACATCCGCCCCTTTGCCGCGCGATATGCCTCAAACGTGCCGTGATAGTCGAGATGCTCATGCGACAGGTTGGTGAGGACAGCAATATCGATATCGACACCGTTCAGCCTTCCCTGGGCCAGTCCGTGGCTAGTCATTTCCAGCACGCACATCGTCAGCCCATTTTCGACCATCCGCGCCAGCAGCGCCTGAATCTGCGGCGCGCCGGGCGTGGTGACATGGAAACCGGTATCGACCGTGGTATCGCCCAGATCAGCAGCAATCGTGCTGATCAGACCGCACTTCCCCCCACTGGCTGACTGAAGAATCGAATGCAGCAGCGTGCTGGTTGTCGTCTTGCCATCCGTGCCCGTCACGCCGAAGATGACCAGCCTGCGCGACGGATGACCGTGATACGCCGCTGCCAGCCAGCCTGTGGCTTCCAGCCCGCTGCGCACCTGCACATAGGGGACGGGCAGCGCGCCGACCTCCGCGATCGGTTTCTCTCCGACGATCGCCGCCGCGCCGCGAGCAATCGCATCGGGGATGAAGAGATGCCCATCTGTATTCTGCCCGGAACGCGCGACGAAAACCCCGCCGCGTTCAAGTTCCAGGTTGGACTCTACCACAGGAGCCGTGATCGCCGTCGCCGGATCACCCGTCAGCGTGAACGGCGGCGGCAGCGCGTCGAGCAGAGCAGCCAGTGTCATCATCGTGAGATCATCTTTTTCATGCGGCGCGCCGGAACCCGCGCCTGTAGAGCCTGTCGAACAATCCTGAATGAATCGTAATCTTAAATCACCGTTCAGGACATCTCAAGCGCAGGAAAACAACAAACGCGCCAGAGTGTTCTGGCGCGCTGGTGTGCTGTCATAAAGTTCGGATGCGCTGGTCTTTAGCGCAGACGACCCGACAGATCGTTGAGGTTCGAGCGAACCGAGCCATCGACCACACGATCGGCGCTGCGGATGACCAGCCCGCCGAGAATGCCCGGATCGACTGAGAAGGTGACGTTCGCCGCGCCCGTTTCCTTCCTGACGCGCTCCTTCTCGCTGTCGCTCAGCGGCAGGGCGCTGACGACCTCGATATCGCCAGAGAGCGACTTGGCGCTGGCAGGAACCTTGGCGAAGAAGTCGTTGATGAGCTGCTGCTGGCGCTTCTCATCCATCGACGCGCCGATGAGCTGCTGAGACACCGCAACCGCGATGTTGGCAACCTGCGCGCGGAGATCGCCAAGCTGACGCTCAACCTCGGTGCTGGCACGGGCACGCTCTTCGGCGCGGATCTTGTCGGCTTCAGCGCGGGCTTCCGCCTCGATCTGCTTGCGGATTTCCTCAGCGCGACCGCGACCTTCCTCAATGACGCGCGAAACCTCAGCGCGGGCTTCAGCGCGGATCTTCTCCGCTTCAGCCTCGGCATTGCGGCGCGCATTGGCGGCGGCGGCGGCATCTTCCAGTCCCTTGGCGATGGTGGCACTGCGCGAGTCAAGCATGTTGACCAGCGGGTTCCACAGCACGCGCGAGAGCAGGAAGAACAACAGCAGGAAGTTGATCATCTGCGCGAGCAGGAAGCCGGTATTGATACCGAGCGGGGTCAGGGGGTTGGTCGCCGCTTCGGCGGTTGCCTCAGTCGTGGCGGCAGCCGCGGTCTCGCCGTGATCCCCTGCGCCTTCCTGCGCGCTGATCGCCCCGGCGAAGACGAACCCCGCCAGCAGGACCATCACGAGCAGTAGATACTTGAAGTTTTTCATCCGGTAATCTCCCTTTTTCGTGCGCTTAGAGCACGAACAGGATGATCAGCGAAACGACCAGCGCATAAATCGCGATGGCTTCGGCGAACACGATACCGAGAATCATGTTCGTCTGGATCTGACCGGCGGCATCCGGGTTGCGGCCGATACCCTGCATCGCGCCCTGCACCAGCAGACCGATGCCGATACCGGGACCAAACGCGCCGACCATCGCCAGTCCTGCGCCAATTGCTTTCAGTCCGATTTCCAATTCCATTTGTAGAGTTCCTCCCTCACAGGTTGTTCAGCAAGTCGAATTATGCGTGTTCAGCGGCATGAGCGTCGGCGTGGTCTTCATCATGGCCATGATCGTGATCGTCGCCATGATGCCCTTCCATCGCCTGAGCCGAGAACACCAGCGTCAGCACCGCAAACACGAGCGCCTGTACCGTCGTGATGATGACTTCCAGGCCGATGAACACGGCTGGCAGAATGATGGCGACCAGGAACGACATAACCGCCAGCAGAATACCACCCGCGAACATGTTACCGAAAAGTCGGAAGGCGAGACTGATGATCTTGCCCAGCTCCGAGATGATTTCGAAGATACCGACGACGAAATCGATCGCGCCGAGCGGTTTCTTCTGCAGATTGCCGAGCGCGCGCAGGTTGATGAACTTCTGGAAGTAGTTCGGTCCCTGCGCGATCACGCCGAAGACCTGCACCGCGATGACCGAAATCAGCGCCATGGCAATCGTCATGCTCAGATCGGTCGTCGCACCACGGACGTAGGGCGTCACCACGAAGATGTAGGGGAACGCGCCCGCGCGGAGCTGCGTTTCGTTCAGGCCGAACGTCGGGTAGGGATAAAGCTCGCCGGTGATCTCAAGCTGCAAGGCTTCGACCTCTGCATCGATCACTTCCGCAGAAGCGCCCTCCGCCGTCAGCCGTTCACGCAGGGCAGCCTCCTCCGTGGCAAGGCGTGCAGCCGCCGCATCGATCTCCGAGCGGGAAGGACCGTGCACATCGCCATGATGGAAGAAATTGTTGCAGGCATAGTACGAGTCGTGCGTGGCAGGCATACCCGCATTGAGCGGCTGATCCACATAGAGCTGGAACGCGCCGGAACCCACCTGAACCGCCGGATAGCCGTTGAAGCCTTCTTCGGCGCAGTGCATCACGCCGACGCTTTCAACGCCGGGCAGCAGTTTCATCCAGTTGGTTGCGAGCAGGAAGACAAAGATAGTGGCGACCAGCGGGAAGACCAGGCGCGCGTTCTTGCCGGCCATCTGCTTGGCAAAGCCATAGAGGAAACCGCCGAGAAGCTCCACCCACGACTGGAAGCGGGTCGGAACCTGGCGGGTCCAGCCTTTCGAGGCGCGCCACGCAAGGAATGCGAAAGCGAGCGTCGCCAGTGATGCGAGCGCCGTCGCCATCAGCGTGTTCGTCCAGCGGAACGAGTCCACCGGCAGATAGGGGTCGTAGGGTTCGCCCGGAACCATAATCACGGGCAGACCGACCGCGATCCCCATGCTGGGAAGCACGCCAAAGGTGAGAAGCGCGCACACTACCAGAAAGCCGACCAATCCACCAAAGATGATCGCACCACGTAGCGTCGCGCTCATGATAACGGCGCTCCTTCCTTACGGTAAGCAACAGATCGTTTCAAAGATTAACCCTCCTCTGTGTGCGATGTGTCTCGCTGGCGGTTGCCCACCTTCTGAGCACTCGACGGCGTAATCTCTTTAACCGTCCCAAGCGCAATGCGCACCATAGCGAATAAACTGATCGGAATACTCAAAAGCAGCAGCCCGATGGTGAACAGTCCTCGCTGCCCCACCAGCGAGTCCAGCCATAACCCCAGCAGCAGGGCGACGATGATGATGATAATCGTCAGGCAGCCTGCCTGCCCGGCAACCGCCGCATAGGCGAGGTTACGCGCCCGTGGCGACCGTGGAGATTGGGGTGTCATCGAACTCATACGCTACTGTTCGGGAATTTTATCACAAGCGCACTCCGAAATTCAAATTTTAGAATATTCTCATCAAAACTCATATTTTTGTGGTCACCTGAACGAGACTGCTCACAAATTTCCCCCGCTTTGGTTCACAAAGCAGGGGAAAATCGTAGAGAGCAGACCAAATTACAGCGTGCCGCCCAGCAGAGAACGCGCCCCGGCAGCCGCCCATTCGAAGATAGGCTGAACCCCGACTGAGCCGATCAGGATGACGATGACCGCAGCCAGCCCCAGCACCCAGACATACGTCCGCGAAACCGGAATCGGCTTATCCTCATCCTGTCCGCGGTCAACATACATGACCTTGATGACGACCAGGTAGTAGTAGAGCGCGATCAGGCTGTTGAGAATGCCGAACATCGCCAGCCAGACGAGATCTGCCTGAACCGCCGCCTGGAACAGGAAAAACTTGCCGAAGAACCCTGCGGCAGGCGGCACACCGGCCAATGAGAGCAGCGCGATCGTCATCGAGAGCGCCAGCCAGGGACTGCGCCGGCTCAGCCCCGCCAGATCGGCAATATTCTCACTGCCGGTCGCTTCGCTGAACAGGATAATGACAGCGAACGCCAGCAGGTTGGTGAACGTGTACATGAACATGTAGAACGCGATCGAGGCGACCGCCAGTTCCTGCGCGCCTGCCTGTGCCTGAAGCGCCGCAACGCCGATCAGGGTATAGCCCGCCTGCGCGATCGAGGAATATGCCAGCAGTCGCTTGATATTCTTCTGACCGAGAGCGATCAGGTTGCCAACTGTCATGGAGAGGACAGCCAGCGCCGCCGCAAGCTGCACCCAGAATGCCTGAATTTCCTGCCCGCCGATGACGATCCCGCCGGGGAAGACATAGAGCAGGAAGCGCGTCAGCAGGGCGAAGCTGCCCGCCTTGCTGGCAACGCTCAGGAAGGCGGTTACCGGGGTTGGCGAGCCTTCATAGACATCCGGTGTCCAGAAGTGGAACGGCGCGGCGCTGATCTTGAAGCCGAAGCCGACGATGATCAGCACGAGCGCGCCGAGCACCGGGATCGTGTTGCTGGCGAACTCAGGGGAGCCGAGATAGCGGGCGATCTCGACAAGGCTGGTCTGCCCGGTGAAGCCATACAGCAAGCTGAGACCGTACAGCAGCAGCGCCGAGGCGAACGAGCCAAACAGGAAGTACTTCATGCCGCTTTCGCTCGAACGGCTGTCATCGCGGCGGAAAGCCGCCAGGATGTACAGCGGGATAGTGGTCGTCTCCAGCGCCAGGAAGACCATGATCAGGTCAGCAGAGGCGCTGATGAGCGATGCGCCGAGCGTGGAAACGATCACGATCAGATAAAACTCGCCCTTGCGGCCAATCCCCTTGACATCGATCGACATCAGCGCGGTGAAAGCCCCCGCGATCAGCACGATGACGCGGAAGATCTGCGCCAGCAGGTCGTGGCGGATCATTCCGCCCCAGTACAGCCCTTCTGTCTCTGGCGTCGGGCCGAAGAAGGCGACCGTGAGCGCAGCCGTGCCGAGCAAGCCGACTCCGGTGACAATGGCAATGTACTTGCGCTGGCTCTCGCCCAGGGTCAGGTCAAGCGCCAGCACGACGATCGCCATGATCGTCAGCCCGATTTCCGGCGCGATCGCCGGGAGACTACGGAGAAAATCAAATTCCTGCACGGTTTCGCACTCCTACCCAGCGACGCCCAGCGCCGCCAGCACCGGACGCAAGCCAACTTCCAGCATCGGCGCCATGATCGACGGATAAACGCCCAGAATGATCAGCGGTGCGCCGAGGAAGATCAGCACAAATCGCTCGCGCACGGTGATGTCATCCACATCCGGGAATTTCTGGCGATCGAAATCGCCCATGAAAACCTGTGCGGTCACACGGATCACGTAAGCTGCCGTGATCACGATACCGAGCGCCGCCAGGATGACGATGATCGAGTAGTAATTGGTGAGCGTAAAGCTGCCGATCGTCAGGCTGATGCTCTC
>SZPD01000279.1 GCA_030263515.1 Anaerolineae bacterium CFX9
GCGTCGTGGTGGCATCGCTCTTTTTCGGTGGTTACCAGGATGGTTTCGGTCTGGTGGACAGCCTGCCCATTCTTGCGCCCCTGGTGCTGATTGGAAAAGTGCTGCTGTTCCTGATCGGCATGATCTGGGTGCGCGCCACGCTGCCGCGTTTGCGCTATGACCGGCTGATGGCGTTCGGCTGGAAGATCATGCTGCCGCTCGCGCTGGTGGCGGTGATGTGGACGGCGGTGGCAGTGCTGATCGGCGATGCGTCCGGGAGCCCGATTGTGTATGCGGTCGCTGCTGGCGTCTTTTTCGTGGTCGTCGTGGGCGGCGGTCTGCTGATCATGTCGCGCAGCGGCGCTCTCCAGGGTGAACCGGTTCCTATCGAGGATGATCCGATGATCACGGGCGATCGTCGTGGTCTGGGACCGGCTGCGCTGCAAGTGGTCGGCGGCCTGCTGGCGGTCCCGTTCGTGCTGTATGACTTTACGCTCAAGCAACTGGATCGGCTGGCGGCGCTTGCCCCGGAAGATGAGCCAGAGCCGGAGCCTCCGTCAGAAGAAGCGTCTGCGCTCGAAGTCACCGAAGAAGCCCCGGCTGCTGAACTGCCCGCCGGCGATCAGCCTGCCGCAGAGTAGGGGAGAGACTTAACGTATGAACATCCTGCGAGGATTCCAGACGACGTTCAAACACGTCATGGAAGAGAAGATCACGCTGATGTACCCGGAACAGGTGCGCCCGTTCCGCGCCCGCTACAAGGGGCGTCACCATCTGCGGCGCTATGAAAACGGGCTGGAGAAGTGTATCGGCTGCGCGCTGTGCGCCGCTGCCTGCCCGGCGGACGCTATCTGGGTGGAGGCGGCTGAGAACACCGATGACGAACGCTACAGTCCCGGCGAGCGTTACGCCAAAACCTACGAGATCAATATGCTGCGCTGTATCTTCTGCGGCTACTGCGAGGATGCCTGCCCGACGCAGGCGATCCAGCTTGGTCACGAACATCAGCTCAGCTTCACGGATCGGCGGGATGCCATTTTCACCAAGGAAATGCTGATCGATCCGCCTGCTGAGGGTGTGCCCGCCACACCGCAGGTTGTCGAGCCGGGCGTTTACACCCGCTCGATCCCCGACATGGAAAATCCAAAGTAGGCTGATACCGGTCTGCCAGAAAATAAACGTCCGGCTTCTCATGCAGAGCCGGGCGTTTTTTTATCAGTTTTTTGCGGATGGCGCATCGCATTTTTGCAACGGAATCTGCATATAATCACGACAACAGAGGGTCGTATTTTCGCAGCTACTCCGGGGGAGAGTTTTCATGCGCAGGTTTCAACCCAGCGGCAGGATTGCGCTGTTTCCGTTTCTCATCATGACTGTGATCGGGCTGATCATCGCCGCTGTTCTCGGCGTGGCGGCCATGCTCATCGCCCAGTCAATTTATCTGGTCCCGCTCTCGCCGCTCATCATGGCTGCGGCTGCCGGTGTGCTGGCGGCTTTTGTCACCCGCGCCGGGAAGAATCGATCGCCGCTGCTGGCCGCGCTGATCGGTCTGGCGATCGGGCTTACGCTCTACGGCGTCTATCGTTACAGCGAATACGTCTATGTCCTTTACACCGTGGAAGCGCAGCGCAACCCCAAGGGCGATATTCTCGCCAACCTGCAAGGCGCGCTGAGTCCGTCCAATATCGCCCAGGTCGATCGCACGCTGCGCAATGACGGCATCGCAGAGCAGGGCTTTGTGGGCTATGTGCTGTGGTCAGCCAGTGAAGGCATGCAGATTACACGCCTCAGCGCGTCCAGCAGCTCCAGCGGCGGCTTGTTCCTCGACCGGAATATGACGCTCGGCTACTGGGGGCTGGAATTTCTGATCGTGGTCGGCGCTGCGCTGTATGCCGCGCTGCAAGCGGCACGCGCGCCCTATGACGAAAATCAGCGCCGCTGGATTAAAGATGACCAGTTCAGGCTGTTTGGCACGGTTGATGCCTCGATGGAAAAGGACTTTGTGCGCGCCCTCGAAGAAGGACACTGGCAGCGCGCCGGTTCCCTGATGATGCCCGGTATCAGCGGCGGGGCGGTCACAGTGCTCGGTTACAAGCTGGGGGACGATTTCGGCGATGTGCTGCTGCGCGTCAACACCACCAAACGCAATCGTCAGCAGCAGTCCGCGCAGGGCGTGCTGTCGATGAGCGAGTTCAAATCCCTGCTCGCCAGCGCGGCGCGTGCGCCTCGGCAGGGGGCATATCAGACGAACATGCCGTACTAGGGAAAAACTGCCTCGCAACTTGCGAAAAGAGGGCATTGCAAACTGTGGGGACACGGGTTATCGTGTCTCCACTATTCATTTCGGGAAGTTTTTGAACTAGTGCGCGGTTTGTGTTAAACTGCACAATGTCTTGCGCACAAGAGAGACTGACCCATGACAGAACTCGTGCTCTTCATCGCCGTCGGCGCGTTGGCGGTTGCTGCGGCCGTCATGATGCTGTTGAGCGACAATGCGGTGCACAGCGCGCTCTTTCTCATCGTTGTGATGGGATGTCTGGCGTTTTTGTTCCTGCTGCTCAACGCACCTTTCCTCGCCATGATTCAGCTCACGGTCTACGCGGGCGCCATCATGGTGCTCTTCTTGTTCGTGATCATGCTGCTGGGCGCTGAAAAACTTCAGCCAACCGATCCCGGCTCTGCGGAGCGGCGTTATCGCTGGTTTACGCCGGTTGCGCTGATGCTCTCGCTGGCGTTAATGATCGCGGTGGGTCTCGCTATCGTGGCCAGCCAGGTTGATCTGATCGAGTCGCCTGAGTCCGATCCCCGCATTCGTGTTGTTCACGTGGCGACCGATGTCAATGCGGTGGATGTGTTCGCCAACGATGCGCCCATCGCTTCTGAACTGCACTTCGGTCACGCAAGCGATTTTGTCTCGGTTCCCGCGGGCGAAGTCTCGTTTGCCCTCTCACCGGAGAGCGATGCGCTGACGACGCTGACCCTGACGCCTAACAGCACCAATACCCTGGTGCTCTATGGGCGCGGCGATACGCCGGCGATCGCGCTTCTGCCGACGGACTTGACCACGGTCGAGGGCGATCGCAATCTTCGCTATACGCTGTTCAACGCCTATTCTGAAGCGCCTTCCGTCACCCTGCTCGATTACGGGTCTGATCTGGTTGACGATGACACGGTTGAGCTGGTCTCCGGCTTGGAGTACGGATCGGTCGCCGTCACTGAAACGCGGCGTGAAGGGACTGTTGACTCGTGGGCGGTGGTCAATGGCGAGAATCCAAGCCTGCTGCTGTACCGTATCCGTGACTATACATTCTCTCGTCAGACAGATACGCTGCTGATCGTCGCTGCCGAGCGCTTGTTTGACGGTTCTGTGCGCGCCGTTTCTGTGCCGGTGGTCGCGGCGGTTGCGGGCAGCTTTGGCGGTCCGCGTGCCATCGGGGAGCTGCTCTTCACCGATTATATGCTGCCGTTCCAGCTTCTGGCTGTTCTGCTGCTGGCGGCGATGGTCGGCGCGATTGTGCTCACCCATCGCGAGACTGATAAAAGCCGTCGCAAGACGATTGGACGCCGCAAGGTTGCGCGCCCGCTTCCGAATGTCATCGCCTCTCAGGTAGGGCGTGACGTGACCGAGGGCGCGCCTGAGCCGGAATCGGCGGGCGATTAGCCTGTTTCCTGGAAGGACTTTAAGGGGCAGACACGATGCAGGTTCAAACTGAAGCCTACGTGATGCTGAGCATGGTGCTGTTCGTCCTTGGGGCGATGGGCGTCTTGCTGCGGCGGAACGCGATCCTGGTCTTTATGTCCGTTGAGTTGATGCTGAATGCAGCCAACCTGGCGCTGGTGGCATTTGCGCGGCAGTGGGGCGTGGAAGACGGTCATCTCTTCGTCTTCTTCGTGATCTCGGTCGCCGCCGCAGAGGTCGCCGTCGGGCTGGCGCTGATCGTGGCGATCTTCCGCTCGAAACGCAGTATCAACATTGACGAATTGCACCAGTTGGAAGGCTGAGGCAAAACATGGAAAATTATCCGCAGTTAGTTACGCTCATCATTCTCATTCCCGCCCTCGGCGCATTCATCAACATCTTCTGGGGTGCGCGCATGGGAGAGAAGGGCGTCGCGACCGTCGGGACGATTGCTTCGGCGCTTTCGTTTGTGGTGGCGGTGCTGCTCTATCTCTATCTCTCCAACAGCAATTATCAGGCAGTCGTGATCGACCCGCCGCTTCTCGATGGGTGGATCCGCCTGGGTGAAGGCTCGGTCAACATTCCGTGGCAGCAGCGCGTTGATACGCTGAGCGTCACGATGATGCTCATCATCACCGGCATCGGCTCGCTCATTCACGTTTACTGCATCGGCTACATGCACGGCGATGAGCGCTTCCACCGCTTCTTTGCCTACCTGAACATGTTCCTCGCCTTCATGCTCATCCTGGTGACGGGCAACAACTTCCTGATGCTGTTCGTCGGCTGGGAAGGTGTGGGTCTCTGCTCGTACCTGCTGATCGGCTTCTGGTTTGACAAGAGCAAGGGCATCGGCTGGCGCAACAGCAACGCGGCGCGCAAGGCGATGATCCTCAACCGCATCGGCGACTTCGGTTTGCTGATGGCGATCTTCCTGACCTTCTGGACGTTCGGCACGCTCGATTTCTACAAACCGGGCGAGATCGCCAATGTTCACTGGGCTGAGGGCGGCGCATATCACGGCGATTCTGGCGATGGGCATGCCGGGGAAGAAGCGACCGCCGGCGGAGAAGCCGCGCACAAGCTGATCAGCCCCGTGCGCGCTGAGGGGCCCGCGCCCGCCTTAGACGAGACGGTATATACCAACAACGATCATATCCCGACCGAGATGCTTGGCGTCTTCGGTCAGGCAGAGCGCTTCATCGAGGAAGGACGCGAGGTCAGCTTCGGTCCGTTTACACTGCCGATTGAAACGGTGCTGGTCCTGATCACGCTGTTTATCCTGATCGGCGCGGCAGGCAAATCAGCGCAGATCCCGCTGTTCGTCTGGCTGCCGGATGCGATGGCAGGTCCCACACCGGCATCGGCGCTCATCCACGCGGCCACCATGGTCACGGCGGGCGTCTATGTGATCGTCCGCGCTAACGTTTTCTTCTATGAAGCGCCGCTGACCTCCTTCATCGTCACGATCATCGGCGCGTCTACCGCGCTGGTGGCTGGCTTCATCGCCATCGGACAGTGGGATATCAAGCGTGTGCTGGCGTATTCGACCGTCAGCCAGCTCGGCTTCATGATCGCGGCGGCGGGCGTCGGCGCTTATACGGCAGCCATTTTCCACCTGGTCACCCATGCCTTTTTCAAGGCGCTCCTCTTCCTCGGCAGCGGCTCGGTCATTCACGGGATGGAGCATGGGCATCATCTGGCGCATGAGCGGCATCAGCACGGTCATGATGATCACCACGACGAGCATCACCATGACGACGCCTTTGACCCGCAGGACATGCGCAATATGGGCGGTCTGGCGCGGAAGATGCCGATCACCTACATCACCTATATCGCGGGCACGCTGGCGCTTGCCGGTATCTTCCCCTTTGCCGGCTTCTGGTCAAAGGACGAAATTTTGGCTCATGCCAATGCCAATCAGGGTGAGTATGGCCTTTTCCTGATCATTGGCGGCCTCATACACGGTCAGCAGGTCGGCCTTGGCATCCGCGTTCATCGGGTTCTGCCGCGTCTTTTCAACAAATGTCTCAACCACCGAATCCACGGCGTCGATGCGCTGGGCCATCTGAACCATCAGCGCGATGACTTGGGGCCGAAAGCCGTCGAAGGACCCCTGCCACTGGGC
>SZPD01000280.1 GCA_030263515.1 Anaerolineae bacterium CFX9
GCGCCGGGAAATGCGCGACGCCGACCACTGGCGAGTCGTTCTCCAGCAGCGCCAGCAGGTTGCCATACAGCGGCACTCCTGAAATGAACGACTTCGTACCGTCAATGGGATCGATCACCCAGGTGAGTCCAGCAGTACCCGCCGCCCGACCGAATTCCTCGCCGATAATGCCGTGATCAGGAAAATAACGGGTGATCCGCTCGCGCAGCGCCTGTTCCGCCTGCTTGTCGGCGATGGTCACGGGCGAGTTATCCCCTTTGCGTTCTGCCTGAACGCCGGTCTGAAAATAGCCGAGTGTCAGCCGACCAATCTGATAGGTGGCTTCAAGCGCAAACTCAAGATACGTGCGTAAATCACGCGAGTCCATACAGCAAGCCCTTTTTTTTCATCCTGAAGACCGGCGCTGCGCGAATGCAGCGCCGGCTGATTCTGATTAATGGAGAGACAGCGGAACTGCCTTCATCGTGGGCGGAATCGGCAAATTCAGCAGGTGGAGAATGGTCGGCGCGATCTGAAGCTGCGAAACTATCTGTCCGGTATCGCCCTTCCCTGTGCCGCCGGGCTGGATCACATACAGCGGCACATTCCGCTGCTGAGGCGTCGTGCCGCCATGCGTACTCGGATCATCCGCCATGCCATGATCCGCCGTAACGAGCACGGTGTACTGCCCTACTTCGACGGCTTCCGGAACCAGGTTGGCGATGATCTGATCCTGAATGATGGCGTTGCGCCGGTACTGATGCGAGTCGCCGCCGAATTCCTCGCCAACATAATCCTGATGCGATGGGTGGATCAGCAGGTAATCCGGATAGTAGCGGCGCGCCAGCATCGCCCCAGCGGCAAACACCTCCACATCGGGATAGCTGTCTTCTGAGTAGAAGCGCCCATGCTGAATATTCAGGGTGTTGTCGTTGACCTCGCGATCATCCACCACATCATAAGGCGACCGGTTATACAGCTCGGAAAACCATGAATAGGCGGACGCCGCCGTCACAAGCCCCTGTGTGCGCGCAATTTCAAAGATGTTCGGCATCCTTGAACGGCGGTTGATATTGTTGCTGGTGATCCCGTGCACGTAGGCTGGCACGCCGGTATGGATCGTCTCGTACATCGGCCGGGACATACTCGGAAGTTCGCCGCGCACACTGTAACGTGTCGCAACGCGGTGCTCGACCAACCCCTCAAGATAGCCCATATAGCGCCGCGCGACATCATCCCGCATGGCATCCAGCAGGCACAGAATGACCTTAGTCATGCTCAGCAGACTCCGAAATCGTGATCTTCTCCAGCGGCTCGCGGCGGTTGGCAAGTTTGATTTCCGGGCCATGGGTCGGCGCTGCCCAGCGAACCGCATTGGCGATCACCTTGCGGATTTCCGGCTGGTAGTAGATCGGGAAAGTTTCATGACCGGGGCTAAAATAGAACAGCTTCCCCCGCCCACGATAATAGCAGCAGCCACTGCGGAAGACTTCTCCACCCTGGAACCAGCTTGTGAAGATCAGCGAGTCCGGCTCCGGGATGGCGAACGGCTCGCCATACATCTCGTGATGGGGGATCTCGAAATAATTCGGCAGCCCGTCCGCGATAGGATGCGCCGGGTTGATCACCCAGACGCGCTCGCGTTCGCCGATCTGACGCCATGTCAGGTCACAGGTTGTGCCGAGCAGGCGCTTGAAGATCTTGGCGTGATGACCGGAATGCAGCACGATCAGCCCCATGCCATCGAGGACGCGCTTGTGTACCCGATCCACAATCTCATCCGCCACTTCCTGATGCGCCATATGCCCCCACCAGGTCAGCACGTCGGTCTCGGCGAGCACCTGTTCCGTCAGCCCATGTTCCGGTTCATCCTGAAGCGCCACACGCACGGCAAACCCGTTTTCCTCAAGCCCTTCAGCGATCGCGCCATGTATCCCGTTCGGATAAACGCGCTGCACTTTTTCATGGATCTTCTCGTGACGCCCCTCATTCCACACTGTGACACGTATTGGAGTCATGATTCGATTTATCCTCTGGATGCAAAACGACCAAACATCCTGATTCTAGGGGGCAAATGACAGACTCGCCAGACCGATCAGCGCCAGCAAAAAAAAGCCTCGCATCCAATGCCACGAATGCGAGGCTGAAAAAAAATCCCTGCGATGGAAAACCTTATTCCTCGCCGAGATAGGCTTTCCGGATCGCTTCGTTGCTCATCAGGTTGGCGGCGGTATCGCTGACCACGATCTCTCCCGTCTGAAGCACATAGCCGCGTGAGGCGATCTCCAGCGCCATCAGCGCGTTCTGCTCCACCAGCAGAATCGTCTTGCCCAGCTTGTTCACACGGGTGATGATCTCAAAGATCGCTTCCACCAGCACCGGCGCAAGCCCCATCGACGGCTCATCCAGCAGCAGCACTTCAGGGTCAGCCATCAGCGCGCGCCCGATCGCCAGCATCTGCTGCTCGCCGCCGCTCAGCGTGCCGCCCTTCTGGTTGATGCGTTCGCGAAGGCGCGGGAAAAGCTCAAATGCCTGCTCCATACGCGCCTCAATATCCGAGCGACTGCGCACATTCCACGCGCCGACTTCCAGATTCTCGCGCACGGTGAGCAGCGGGAAAATCCGGCGTCCTTCGGGCACATGACCGATACCCTTCGCCGCAATGATATGCGCCTTCATGCCGGTGATATCCTCGCCCTTGAAGCGCACATTTCCGCGCTTGGGGGCGACCACCCCGCTGATCGTGCGCAGCGTGGTGCTTTTGCCGGCTCCATTAGAGCCGACCAGTGTCACAATCTCTCCCTGGTTGACGGTGACGCTGATCCCCTTCAGGGCATGGATATGCCCGTAGTAGGTATGCAGATTCTCCAGCTCCATCACTGGTGTCGTCATGATTGATTTCTCCTGTCCAGCCCCGGATTACGACGCAGTGTGGCTGGAAATCTGTGAAGCGCGCTTGCCGAGATATGCCTCGATCACACGCGGGTTGTTGCGAACCTCCTCCGGTCCCCCATCGGCGATCTTCTCGCCGTAATCAAGGACCGTGATATGCTCGCTGATGCCCATCACGACGCGCATATCATGCTCGATGAGCACGACCGTCACTCCCAGATCATCGCGGATACGGCGGAAAAGCGCCATCGCTTCCGCGCTCTCGTTCGGGTTCATACCCGCAGTCGGCTCATCCAGCAGGATCAGGCGCGGGCTGCTGGCGAGCGCGCGCGCGATTTCGACGCGGCGCTGATCGCCATATGGGAGATTGCGCGCCGTCTCGTTGGCAAGCCCAGACAGCCCCACAAAGCGCAGCAGTTCACGCGCCCGGCTTTCCACGTGCGCTTCCTGTTTGTTGAAGGCTGCGGGGCGGATCAGCGCCTGCACGAGGGAAATTCTGAGACGGGAATGCATGCCCACCATGACGTTTTCGATGACGGTCATCGTCGGGAAGAGGCGAATACTCTGAAAGGTGCGCGCCACACCGGCAGCATTGACCTGATCCGGGCGCAACCCCAGCAGCGACTTCCCGGCAAACTCGATCGACCCACTGTCCGGCTTGTAGATGCCAGTCATCAGGTTGAAGAGTGTGGTCTTGCCAGCGCCATTCGGACCGATGATCGAACTCAGGCTGTTCTCTTCGATCGACAGGCTGACATCGCGGATCGCGCGGATGCCGCCGAATGATTTCACCAACCCTTTGATTTCAAGGAGCATCAGCCTGCCTCCTCGGTTCGGCGCGCCGTCGTCATCTCAATTTCTTCCATGTCTTCCTCTTCTTCGGTCAGCTCCATCTGACGCCGCGCCTCAGGCAGAAGTCCTGCCGGGCGGAAGATCATCATGATGACGAGGATCAGTCCGAAGACGAGGCGCTGATACTTGGCAGGCTCAAGCTGAGTGGGAAAGTCGAGAATGCCCGCTGTACGCAGCGAATTAAGCTGAATGGACAGGTTCTGGAGAATATGCAGGTTGAGCAGCGTCACGATCGTCGCGCCCAGAATGACGCCCTTGATACTGCCCAGACCGCCGACGATCACCATCGCGAGGATGAAGATCGACTGCACCAGGATGAAGCTCTGTGGGTCGATGAACGTCTGCTTGGCAGAATAGAGCACACCGATCGCGCCGGCAAACGCCGCGCCGCTGGCAAAGGCCAGCAGCTTCATGCGCACCAGCGGAACACCCATCGCGATGGCCGCGACCTCATCTTCGCGGATAGCCGTCCATGCCCGTCCGATGGGCGAATCCTGCAAACGGCGCGCCACAAAGATGCAGATCACCAGAATCGCCAGCGCCAGAAGGTAAAAGAAGAGCTGTTTGGCAACGGCGTCGGGGTTGTCCATGCGGATACCCAGCGTCGCCGGGAAGCCTCCCCCCACAAAGTTGCGCAGAATTTCGGGCACGGGCGGTCCCTGGATACCATGCAGCCCCTGCGATCCGTTGGTGAAGTTGACTGGCTCGCCGAGGTTACGGGCGATGATGCGGATGATCTCGCCGAAACCGAGCGTTACGATCGCCAGATAGTCGCCGCGCAGGCGCAGCACCGGCAAACCGAGCAGGATGCCAAAAATGCCTGCGACCACGATGCCGAGGATCAGAAAGATGAAAAATAAGCCATTTTCGGTGATGAGCATCCCGTTGACAGCGAAGACTGTATTCGTCTGTGGTGAGGATGCGAACATCGCCCAGAGGTACGCGCCAACGGCGAAGAAGGCGACATAGCCCAGATCGAGCAGACCGGCAAAACCGACCACTACGTTCAGGCCGAGCGCAAGGCCGGCAAAGATGCTGACCTGGATCGCCAGTTCCAGCCACGACGAGTTGTAAATCCCGATGATCGGCATCAGCACGAGCAGCGTCAGGGCGACGATGATGTATTTCAGCCGGCGCTCCATGTTGGCAGAAATCGTGATCAGCGGGGCGAAGAACATCAGCGGCACGATCAGCATGTTGAGCGTGGGATACCAGAGCGCCGTTCGGTTCAGCGAGAATGCCACGATCACCATGATGACGGTATAGCCGATTGCCACGATCGGCGCTGTCTTCGGGTTTTTCAGAAGGGTGCGAAAGTTGATGCCCTGCGCGGCTGCGCGAGGAGTCGTTGCAGTCGTCGCCATGATCTATACCTTCTCGTCCACTTTCTCTCCCAGAATGCCGCTGGGGCGGAAGATCAGCACCAGGATCAGCACGGCGAACGCGAATACGTCTGTATACGTCACGCCAAGCCCCGGCACAAATCCGAGCGTGCTGTTGAGCGTGGCTTCGACCAGTCCGAGCGTCAGACCACCCAGCACCGCGCCAGTCACATTGCCGATGCCGCCGAGGACCGCAGCGGTGAAAGCTTTCAGACCGGGGAAGAACCCGCTGTACGGCGTGACCGTTCCGGTATTGATGCCGAAGAGCGTCCCGGCTGCCCCACCGAGCGCGCCGCCAACGAAAAAGGTGACTGCGATCAGCAGGTTGACGTTGATCCCCATCAGCCCGGCAGTCGTCTGATCCTGCGAAATTGCGCGGATGCCGCGGCCGATCTTCGTTCCATTGACGAAATAGTTGAGGAGCAGCAGCATGATCACCGCGCCGATCACGACGACGATCGAAGACACGCGCACATTGACCGTCTGCTCTCCGACGACCACACGAATGGGCGTCGCCAGCCATTCCAGATTGCGCGTCGGATATGACAGGTTGAAGTCGCCCCGCGTGATCGATTCGAACGCGCGCACCAGGTCCTGCAGGACGAAGCTGATGCCGATCGCCGTGATCAGCGGGACGAGCCGCGGGGCACGCCGCAGGGGGCGATA
>SZPD01000281.1 GCA_030263515.1 Anaerolineae bacterium CFX9
TATTCGACCATCATCGCATGAACGACTGGCGGCACAACCGCAGCAGCCGGACTCTCGCCCGCGAACTGTTTGATCGCGTCAATCGACTTCCAGCGCGTGACGATGAGAAATTCGACCCCCTGATCAACAGCCCGCTTCAATATGGAAGCATCGATGAAACCCTCTATCCTTCCCAGTTGAGGAAACGTATCCGTGCGCAGATGATGGATATAGCGCTCGGTGTCTTCACGTTTGGCAACCCCTTTCCAGTGTCGTGCGATCATGGTCAGTCTCCAGGCTGTTTATTGTTCTCTGTGTTCAACTGCCTTATTGTAAAGTTGTGACCCTTGAATGTCTTAGACTTCGGAGTCGAATCGAGGAGGAACAATGAGCGTGCCCAGAACACCGGGCGGAAAACGCCTGCGCGCATTACGCGAGTTTTACCGGAAAACACAGCTTGAAATTGAGTTGGATGCGTCGTTGGGGACAGGCTATTTGCAACGGCTGGAACTGGGCAAGGTTCAACAGCCGGAACGCGAAACCCTGGAGCGCATTCTGGCGGCGCTGAATGCGCACTATTCCGAGCGGCGCGAAATTCTGGAACTGTTTGGTTATCTTGTCGATGCGCCGCTGCCCACGGCGGATGAAATGGCATGGGCGGCTGCCGCGTGTCAGGCTGAACTTGATTCGGCTGTATTTCCTGCCTACGTCTTAGACTGTGCGCACCGTTTGTTATACGGAAATAAGATCGTTTCGCGCGTTTTCAACACCCATTTCGAAAACGTGTCGATGCTCAGAATGGTGTTCGATTGTGAACTCGGTATGAGTACGAACATTCAGAATAAAGACGTGTTCTTTCCAGCGCAAATCCGCGCGTTTCGCTATGAGATGCAGCGCTTTGACGATGAGGCGTGGTACAAAACGCTGCTTGAGGACATGCTCGAATGCCACAATTTTGAGAGGTACTGGACACGCGAAAAGTATGCGCCGATCCATATCCCCGCACGCCCACTCACTCCACTCGAAATCGACATTGCCGGGAAAGGCATTCTCAAATTTCGCCTGATCTCGGAACCATTTGTTCAAGATCATCGATTTCGTGTGCTGTTTTATCTGCCCGCCGATGCCCGCACTTCGCAGCAGTGTCTCGATTGGTTTCATGAGAGTGAGGAACCTCAGGGGGAGGCGAAATCGATGAGGCAGGCGGGATAACCGGGAAAGCCCGGCCGGCATCATTGGCAGCGATTCCGGGCGTGGACAAGGCGCTCGCCTGCGCCATATTCAAGGATCACCCCATTCAGATAAAGCGGCTTCAGCAAAAGCGGAGAGCGCATCCGGCAGCTCAAAACCGGGTTTTTGAGCGAGGTCCGGCTCATCCCGTCCGGCAGATGTACGGAGAGAAAGCCGATTCGCTTCATATTTTCGTCTCCTTTCATCATTCAGGGTTGTGGACAATACGACAGACGATCCGCAGCGCTGAAAATTCAGTCCATAAGTGAAACAAATTCTGGCTTGTAATCGATCTGCAGCGCAGACTCGCTGCGCAAAGAAAGGAAGCCGTATGGCGAAGCTCGTATTTGGGATGAATCAGTCTCTTGATGGTTACGTTGATCATACAGAGTTCGCGCCAAAACCCAGCCTCTTTCGTCACTTCATCAGGGAAGCACAGGAGCAGGCGGGCAGTATCTATGGACGTCAGATGTATGAGATCATGCGGTACTGGGATGAAGATCAGCCTGGATGGGGGGCAGATGATCACGCTTTCGCCGCGGCGTGGCGGAAACAGCCGAAATGGGTTGTCTCACGCTCGCTGCAGTCGCTCGGCCCGAATGCCGTGCTTATCAAAGATGATCTTGAGGGCGCAGTCCGCAGGCTGAAGGCGGAACGCGATGGGGAGATCGAAGTTGCGGGACCGAACCTGGCGCACAGCCTCACTGCACTTGGGCTGATCGATGAATACCGGATCTATCTGCACCCCGTTGTGCTGGGTCGTGGCACACCCTATTTCGCCGGATCCCGGCCGCCGCTTCGCCTGATAAGCCATGATCAGATTGATGAGGATGTCATCCGGCTGGTCTACGTTCCTGCTTGAAGGCGCGGCTTGGCGGCTGGAAATTATCTTGTGTCACAGGAATTCCCCAAATCGAGGCAGGGTTCATTAGCACAGTAATTCACTACAGGTTTCCTGTACATGTAACTTCTGGCACAGAGAAGCTGGGTGGACCTCTGAACTCAACCATCGTTGTTTTCGTAGCTCAATCCTCAATCGGCGCCATGCGGATGGTGAAGTGGCGCAGAGTCGGGGCCTGCCACACGATCCGGTAACCGGGCACACGGTCACGCTGCTGGTGAATGGCGACGATGATCTCCGCCAGATAATCGACATGACTCTGCGTGTAGACGCGGCGCGGAAACGCCAGCCGTACCAGATCGAGTGCGGCGGGCTTTTCCGTGCCATCGGGCTGCAAGCCGAACATTACCGAGCCGATCTCGACAGCGCGCACACCGCCCAGCAGGTAAAGCGCATTGTTCAGCCCCCACGCCGGATACTGCTCAACTGGAATGTGCGGCAGCATGGCACGCGCATCAATATAGAGCGCGTGGCCGCCCGTCGGCTGCACGATCGGCACACCAGCAGCCGTGAGCTTCTCACCCAGATACTCAATCGAACGAATGCGGTAGCGCAGATAATCCTCCTGCACCACTTCATCCAGCCCCTGCGCAACAGCTTCGAGATCATAACCTGCCATGCCGCCATACGTCGGGAAGCCTTCGGTCAGAATTTCCAGGTTGCGGCAGGCCAGCGCCAGATCATCGTCGTTGAGGGCGAGGAAACCGCCGATATTTGCCATGCCGTCCTTCTTGGCGCTCATCGTGCAGCCATCGGCATAACTGAACATCTCCTGCGCAATTTCGAGCGGTGTCCTGTCGGCATAGCCCGGCTCACGCATTTTGATGAACCAACTGTTTTCGGCGAAACGGCAGGCGTCGATAATGAACTTCAGCCCGTAACGATGGGCAATTTCGCTGGTGGCTCGGATATTTGCCATGCTGACAGGCTGTCCGCCGCCAGAGTTGTTCGTCACCGTGATCATCACCATGGCGATGTTCTCTGCCCCGATCGTCTGGATCGTTCGTTCCAGCGCTTCAAGATCCATATTGCCCTTGAATGGATGTATCGTCCCCGGCTGGCGTCCTTCCGGGATGACAAGATCGGTGGCGACTCCCTGAAGCACTTCGATATTGGCGCGGGTGGTATCAAAATGGGTGTTATTCAGCACAACCTTGCCCGGTGTTACGGTTGCCGCGAACAGAATGTGCTCGGCGGCGCGTCCCTGATGCGTCGGGATGACGTGTTTGAAGTTGGTGATCTTCTTCACCGCGGCTTCAAAACGATAGAATGACGATGCGCCGGCATAGGACTCATCGCTGGCGATCATGCCCGCCCACTGCCGGGAAGACATTGCGCCTGTGCCGCTGTCCGTCAGCAGATCGATCAGCACCTGTTCCGAGCGCAGCAGGAAGGGGTTGTATCCGGCTGCTTCGAGCGCGGCCGCGCGTTCCTCCGGCGTCGTTTGGCGGATCGGCTCCACCGATCGAATGCGAAATGGCTCGATGATGGTCTTAATCTGCGGCGGATCAAAAGTCTGCTTCATGCGCACAATCTCTTTTCACTGATCGGGCTGGCAGTGTATGAACTTTGCCAGACATTACATTCAGCGCTGATTGTACTGAATGCGCTGCCCGCCCGACCAGCCAGTGGATCGATCCGCGTCAGAAGAGCAGACCAAGACCGAGCAGCAGCACAGACAGCGCCAGAATGACTGCGCCGATGCGCACCAGGATGATCAGGCTGCCCGGCTTTGTGCCTTCACGTGGCGCGCCGCCGAAGAAACCGGCGGACATCAGAATGGGCGCGAGCGCGAAACCGATCCGCACAACCCAGCTGAGCGCCGGATCGAAACCAGCCGGATCGACCAGAAGCTGGGCGATCAGATTGAGCAGCATCAGCACGCCCGCGTGCGCATGACCAGCGCGATAGTAGCTGGCTTGTAAATCCGTCTTGATGATCCTGCTGCTGCCAAGCTGCGTGAGCAGGAAGTAGCCGCCATAGGCGATAGTGGGGATGCTGATCAGGCTGATGCCGAGCATGATACGCGCTGCGTCGCTGAGTTCCATCGTGGATTGTCTCCTTGTAATTCCCTGCAAACCTGAGTATATTGACGGTGTCAACATTATATAGTGAACATATTGACAGTGTCAACATATGGCTGTGATCGAGACTGAAAATCGCTATCATCACGGGGATCTAAAAAATGCGCTGATTGACGGCGCACTTCAGATGCTGGCAGAAGACGGCGTCCGCGGGTTAAGCCTGCGGAAAGTGGCGCGGCATATCGGGGTCAGCCACAACGCCCCTTACCAGCACTTTGCGGACAAGGAAGCGCTGATCGCCGCGCTGGCTGAACGCGGGTTTCGGCATCTTGATGAGGCGATTCAACAGGGCGTGACTTCTATGGGCGAAGCGGATCCGGTCGCGCGGCTGGTAAAAGCGGGCATGTGCTATGTCGAATTCATGTCCACCCATGCAGAATATCATGAGGTGATGTTTGGTTCGTTCCCGCATCGCGACTATCCGTCGCTGGCTGAACAAGCCCTTGCATCCTTCAACCACCTCGTCCGGCTGGTTGAGGATGGGCAGGCAGCAGGTGTATTTCGTGACGGCGACCCGCGGGAAATTGCGGCAGTTCTGTGGGCAGCAGTTCATGGGCTGAGCGCGATTTTGGCTTCACAGAAGATGCCGCCGCAGATTACCGGCAGCCGCTCAGCTTCAGAACTGACCGCCCACTTTATTCATATGACGCTGGAGGGGGTGCTCAAACCTGTGTCATCCGGCTGACGGACGCTTGCGCAGCAGCGCGATCAGCATCGCCAGGATGACCTTGATCATGTAGTAAATACTGCGAAAGGGTGTGATTGAGGACTTGCCGCCATAACGCGGGTTCATCGTCACAGGGATTTCACGCACGGTCAGCCCGGCACGGCGCAGCAGGACGATCGCTTCGGGTTCCGGATAATCGTAGGGATAAATCTCAGCGCAAAGCTCGATCGTGCGGCGGTTGGAGGCGCGAAACCCGCTGGTCGGGTCGGTGAAGCGCTGGCGGGTGACCAGCGAGACAATTGCCGATAGCACCAGAATACCCAGCTTCCGTTCCAGCGGTGTCACGTAGCCGCGATCCTCAATATAGCGCGAGCCGATCACCAGATCTGCGCCGGATTCCACCAGTGCGCGCACCAAACCGGGGATTTCTTCTGGCGCGTGCTGGCCGTCTCCGTCATTCTGGACCGTTACCTCATAACCAAACTGCCTGGCATAGATGAAACCAGTCTGCACAGCAGAACCGATCCCCACATTATGCGGCATGTGCAGGACGATCGCGCCGCAGTCCTCAGCGATGGCGCCCGTGCGATCCTTCGAGCCGTCATTGATGACCGCGATATCTGCCCACGGCGCGGCTGCGCGAATCCGCCCGATGACGTGCGCGATGCTGTCTTCTTCATTGAATGCCGGGATGATCACCAGCGTGCGGGGATAGGTTTGCGCATCCATAGCCGTAAGCATAGCGGAGTCATCGGGCGGCGTAAAGGCGAGGTTCGCGCGGCTGTCAGGCTTGTTTCAGGGGGGTGTTTTTGCTATGATGACGAGACATAGTGGGGAGTCGCCAAGTGGTAAGGCAGCGGACTTTGGATCCGCCATTCGTTGGTTCGAATCCAGCCTCCCCAGCAAGAT
>SZPD01000282.1 GCA_030263515.1 Anaerolineae bacterium CFX9
GACCGTGCGCCGATGCTTCAGTGCAATTTCCATTTCCATGAGCATCTCGATATGGACAAGATGAAGGCGCTGATCGAGCAGTGGCGCAGCGAGGTGAACGCTTCGCTCGCCAAGAAGTCCGCCAAATAACAGCGATTTAGCGGAAAGCAGACGATGACCCCGTATATCATTTTGCGTGAGAAAGAAATTCCCGATATCCGCGAGTTTGACGTGTACGTCAAACATAACGGCTACGAGGCGCTGAAGAAGGCGCTCAAAATGGAGCCGAAAGCCGTGATCGAGGAAGTCAAAGCCTCGAATCTGCGCGGGCGCGGCGGCGCGGGATTCTCGACGGGCATGAAGTGGAGCTTCATCCCGCAGAGCGAGCCGATCAAGTACGTCGTCGTCAATGCTGACGAAAGCGAGACGGGGACGTTCAAGGATCGTCAGATCATGGAGAACAACCCGCATCAGTTGATCGAGGGGGCCCTGATTGCAGCATGGGCGATCCAGGCGACGGCGGTCTACATCTATCTCCGCGGCGAGTACTGGGATATCGCCCACGAACTCGACAAACATATCGAGAAGGCGCGCGCTGCCGGCTTTGTTGGCGAGAATATCCTCGGCAGCGGCTGGTCGTGCGAGGTGTATACCCATCTTGGCGCTGGCGCGTACATCTGCGGTGAGGAGACCGCGCTTCTGGAAAGCCTTGAAGGCAAGATGGGGATGCCGCGTGTGCGCCCGCCTTTCCCCGCCAACAAGGGCGGCGGTTTGTATGGCGAGCCGACGGTGGTGAACAACGTTGAGACGCTGGCGAACGTCCCCTACATCATTGCACACGGCGCTGCCGAGTATAAGAAGTTCGGCTCTGAGCAGAGCACGGGAACCAAGATCTTCTGTGTCAGCGGCCATGTCGAAAAGCCCGGCAATTATGAACTGCCGTTCGGCGTCACATTCCGGGAGCTGCTGTTTGAGCATGCCGGTGGCATTCCCGGCGGCAAGAAGATCAAGGCGATTCTGCCGTCTGGCGGTTCCGGCCCCATCGTGCCGGCAACTGATGAAGTGCTGGATACCCGTCTCACATATGAAGACATGGTGAAGGTTGGGACGATCCTCGGCTCGGCATCGATCATCGTCATGGACGAAACCGTCGATATGACATGGGTTGCTTCCAAGGTGACCAAGTTCTTCAAACACGAGAGCTGTGGCAAATGCACGCCCTGCCGCGAAGGGACATACTGGCTCGACAAGGTGATCGACCGCATCATGGCGGGTGAGGGCAAACCGTCCGATGTTGATCTGATCAACAACGTCGCCAAGAACATGCAGGGGGCGACGCTGTGCGCGCTGGGCGAATTTGCGGCGAACCCGATCCTGCATACGATCAAGCATTTCCCGGATGACTTCAAGGCGCACGTCAGCGGCGGGCAGGCGGCAAAGCCGGCGGCTCGCTGAGAGTGTTGAGGAAGTTCTGTAGGCAGGTGTTGTAGAAAAGCGTGGACGAGCAGCGCGACGAACGTATCATCGCCGCCGGAAATAATGAGGAAGCCGTGCAGGATGATCCCCTGGCGAGGATTGCCGGGGTTGAACCGCCGGTGGACGCAGCAGCCGACGGCGCGGGAAGCGCCGCGATGTCTGAGGAAGTTCCGGGCGACGCCGACGGTAGTGCAGCCGAATCGGCGTCTCCTGCTGAGTCTGGTGTAACGGGTATTTCGGCGCAACGCCGTCCCGGTCTGCTTGAGAGGCTGCGGGCATGGCTGCCGGGAAGCGCGGGAAAACGGGCAGAACTGCTCAACCTGACGGACGCGATCGCCAGTTTTCCGAACGCGCCGTCCAACTATGTGCTGCGCGGTGAGCTGTATCTTCAGTTGGGGTACATCGCCGAGGCGAAGGCAGACTTTGAACGGGCGATGACACTCTCGGAACGAGAGTTTGAAAGTGCCGACTGGGGCATTCTGCCGCAGGTGCTGAGAGATCGCGCCGCCGCCGGGCTGGAGACTATTCAGCGCAGCGCGTGAAATGATACAGGGCTGATCTCGCAATCCGCAGGGGGATCGGCAATACTTGTAGACGCAGAAAAATGGATTGGGCAGCATCCCGCTGCCACTGAGGCGTTTTTCGAGATACAGGCGATCGTGCGGGTCAGGATCGCGTTGACCAGGGTGACGACGCAGCGCCGGGACGAAGGCAGGCGCGCGCTCGATGTGGAGGACGAACTGAATGGCTGATACTCCGATCAAGACCGTCAAGGTAACCATTGACGACGTGGTATATGACCTGCCAGCCGGGACTAATCTGGTTGATGCGGCAAAGGTCCTCGGCAATGATATTCCCGTCTTCTGCTATCACCCGAAGATGAAACCCGTCGGCATGTGCCGTATGTGCCTTGTCGAACAGGGCGCGGTGGAGAAGAACCGCGAAACGGGCGAAGTGGTTCTCGATGACAAGGGACAGCCGAAAGTGCGCTGGATGCCCAAGCTTCAGACCGCCTGCACCCAGTCAGTTGCCGATGGCATGGTCATCCGCACCAATACGCCTGTGGTTGCCGAAGCGCGCAAGAGCGTGCTGGAATTCCTGCTCACCAGTCACCCGCTCGACTGCCCGATCTGCGACAAGGGCGGCGAGTGCCCGCTGCAAAACCTGACGATGGCGCACGGGCCCGGCACATCGCGCATGAACTACGAAGACAAGATGCACCTTGACAAGCATGTGCCGCTGGGCGATCTGATCTTCCTCGACGAAGAACGCTGCATCCAGTGCGCGCGCTGCATTCGCTTTCAGGATGAAGTGGTTGGCGATCCGGTTCTCGGCTTCCATGAGCGCGGGCGTCGTCTTCAGATCGTCACCACCAGCGATCCCGGCTTTGACACCTATTTTTCCGGCAATACGACGGATATCTGCCCGGTCGGCGCGCTGACCACGGCGGACTTCCGCTTTGGCGCGCGCCCGTGGGAACTGACCAACGTTCCTTCCATCTGCCCGCACTGCCCGGTTGGCTGCAATACCAGCGCCAGCACGCGCCTTGATCGTGACTTTGGCGGCCGCGCGATGATCAAGCGCATCATGCCGCGCCAGAACGAGGAAGTGAACGAGATCTGGATCTGCGACAAGGGGCGCTTCGGTCATCACTTCACGCGCAGCGACGAGCGGCTGATGGAGCCGATGCTGCGTTCAGGGAATGGCGATCTGGTCACCACCACATGGGCGGAAGCTATCCGTGTGGCTGGCGAACTGCTGTCGGCGGCAGGCGGGGATGTTGCGGCGATCGCTGGCAGCGGCATGAGCAACGAAGACCTGTGGACGCTGCGTCAGCTCGTCACAGGGTTGGGTGGCGAACGGCTCGGCGCGTGGCCCCCAACGCATGGCGGCGCTGAACTGGCTGCGCAGGTTGGCGTTGGCAAGGGAACCAATCTGGGCAGGCTCGGTAAGGGCGACTCGGTGCTCGTGATCGCCTCCGATCTCGAAGAAGAAGCGCCGATCTGGTATCTGCGCCTGAAGCAGGCCGCCGATCGCGGCGCTCATGTGGTGGTGGCGAATGCCCGTCCGACGCAGATGGACTCCGTCGCCAGCGAGACGGCGCGCTACGAAACTGGCGCGGCGGCTCAGTTCATGGCGTCTCTGAAGAATGAGAATGAAGCGCTGGCGAGCAAGCTGGCCGGCGCAGACAACCTCATTATCGTGGTCGGCGCGGAAGGGCTGACGCTTGAAGGCAGCCGTGCGCTGGCGCAGGCCGCCGCCAACTTCCTGATCGAAACAGGGCATGTTGGCAAGCCGCAGAATGGGCTGCTGCTCGTGCTGCCCGGCGCTAACGGCATGGGCTTGCATTACACCGGGTTCTCGCCGGAAGTGACGCAGGCGATCGCCGCTCGCCCGCCGAAGGTGCTGATCGTGGCTCAGGCGGATATTCTGGCGGACGATCCGGCTGCGCGGGCGTGGCTCAGCCAGGTCGAGACGATCATCGACCTCAGCCTGTTCCCGGATGAAACAGCGATGATGGCGACGCTGGCGCTGCCGATTCAGAGTTTTGCCGAACGTGACGGCACATTCACCAATGGCGAGCGCCGTGTTCAGCGCTTCTACACGGCACAGGGCCCGATGGGCGAGGCGCTGCCTGCCTGGCAGATCATCAGCCGTGTCATCGAAAAGCTTGAACTCGGCAAGGCGAAACTCTCGGCTGCGCAGGTCATGAACGACATGACGCAGCAGCTCCCCGCTTTCTCCGGTATGCGTTACAGCGAGCTGGCGAAGGTTGCGCCGCAGTTCCCGGATGTCGGCGGCGAAGACCTGTACTATGGCGGAACATCGTACAAGAACACGGGCGGGCTGGGCGTGCAGACCCCGACGGCTGCCGATGCCGGAGAGCGTGTGAAGACCGCGGATGTCAGCGCGCCAAAGGTCCCCGCTGGCAAGAAGAGCGAATTTGTCGTCGTGCCGACGACGCGGCTGTACAATCGTGAGCGGGTCTTCAGTCCGAGTGTGATCCAGGTGCTTGGCAGGCGGGTGTCTGAATCGGTTGTTGAGCTGAACGCCGCGGATGCCGCAAAGCTGAAGATCCGGGATGGCGACTGGGTGCGCGTGACGGTCGGCGACTCGTCTGTCACAGCACAGGCGCATGTGAATGGTTCGGCTCCGCAGGGGACGATCCTGCTGCCGCGTCATCTGAGTGAAGAGGCAGCTCCGCTCACGATCAGCGTGGGTGCTGTCAGTAAAGTCGAAGGGTAAGAGGGAAGACCTATGGCAACGGCTGCTGATAATCCCAATGCCCGGCGCGGCTTGCGGATTCCCCGGTGGTTGATCATCGTCGGAATCGTGGCGCTGGTCGGGCTGGTGCTGATCATTCTCAATATCAACGCGCTGTTCAATGCGGGCGCTTCGGTGCTGGAGTTCATCTTCAATCCGAACCGTATTGACACGTCCAACGTGGTGCAGTGCCGCTCTGAAAGCGGATGCAGCACGATACAATCGATCATCTTCTCGCTGATCTTCTTCTTTGTCATCCTGACGGGCTTTGCCTATACCACCCTGCTTGAGCGGCGCTTCATCGCCTTCTTCCAGCAGCGCGTCGGTCCTAATCGCGTCGGCCCGCTGGGTCTTCTCCAGCCGGCGGCGGATGGCGTCAAGCTGATCTTCAAGGAAGATATCATGCCCAGCGGCGCTGATCGGCCGATCTACCTGCTCGCGCCGATCCTGAAAGCCGTGCCAGCGCTCATCCTGCTCGCGGTTGTGCCCCTGGGACCCGATCTGATCATCCCGTGGTTTGATGGGCGCGTTTATCAGGTTCCGATGGGGCTGGTGGATGTCAACGTCGGAGTCCTCTGGATTTTGGCGATCACCAGCATTGGAACGTATGGCGTCGTGCTGGCGGGCTGGGCGAGCAACAACAAGTACGCCATGCTTGGCGGCCTCCGCGCAACCGCGCAGATGCTGAGCTATGAGCTAAGCCTCGGCCTGACGATGGCAGTGCCGATCATCATCGTCGGCAGCATGGCGCTTGGTGATATCATTGGGCAGCAGCGTTACATCTACGAATGGTTTGTGTTCCAGAATCCGCTGGCGGCAGGTATCCTGATGATCGCTCTGCTTGCCGAGGTCAACCGATCGCCTTTCGACCTGCCTGAAGCGGAACAGGAACTTACGCAGGGTTTCATGACCGAGTACAGCGGCATGAAATTCGCCATGTTCATGATGGCGGAATATCTCGGCATGATCGGCGTCAGCGTCGTGGTGGCGTCGCTCTTCTTTGGCGGCTACCAGGATGGTTTCGGTCTGGTGGATAGCCTTCC
>SZPD01000283.1 GCA_030263515.1 Anaerolineae bacterium CFX9
GTCCGTAGCGGGAAAGCGCGCTTCGCAGCAGTGCCACATTCCCTATCACAACGTTTACGTTGTCTATTCCAAGCTCGATCAGGGATTTGACCGACAGTGCGATGATCTCGGCGTCGGCGGCTGTGCTTCCCCACCCAAGAAGTTCAGCTCCCAGGCTGTGCTGCTCCAGAGAGCTGCCATTTTCAGGCTTGTCTTCAAAGACTACACCGCCAAACTGCCAGCGAACAACGGGCGGTTTGCTGCCGGCTTTTTCGATTTCGCTGACATACTTCAGCGCTGCGGCTGCCGTAAATTCAGGTCGCAGTGCCAGCATCCTGTTTTTGTGTTCAAACGTAAACAAGCGGGTGATGATCTGATCGCCCGCTCGTGTCAAAAACAGATCGGCAGCTTCGACAATGTTCGTTTCGACCGCTTCGTAGCCGTACTTTCCTGCGAAAGCCTGGAACCGTTTCTGAATGCTGCTGTATGTCTGAACACCAGGTTTGTGAGAATTCACTGCGCCCCAAGCTCCGGAAGTGCTGATGCGTTGCCGCAGTGAATGATAACTTGGAATAACGTGCAATCAATCCCGTACTATCGATATTCGCCGCTGCTGTAGACGAAGACTGCTGGCCCTGTATCGCCCGGAACCGTCAGATCGAACTCGCTGGATGCCCATTGATACAGCCAATGCGAGTCTGTGATCGACAGATTGACACACCCGTGGCTGTGACGATAACCAAAGCCATCATGCCAGTACGTGCCGTGAAGCCCGATGTCCCCATCAAAATACATCGTCCAGGGCACTTCTTCCAGGTAGTAAAAATCTGGCTGACCATAAGCGCCGCTCATAATGGTGCGTGGATAGCGAAGGTAGACGTGGAAGAGACCCTCATTCGTTGGCCACTGAGCCAGCCCGGATGAAACGAGGGTCGCCCATACTGGCTGATCTCCTTCATAGGCAATGGCGACCTGCTCATAAAGGTCAATGCTCACCCACTTTTCGGTATCAATCGCTTCGCTTCTCTCTACAGGAAGCACTTTGGCAACCAGGGTCTGATGCACCCACTGTTCGACACCTACCTGATACCAGCGCCAATCGTCGATCTCCACGGTACTGTAGATGCTCACTGGCGTGTAACGGAGGAGCGCGGGATCGCCGGTGACAGGCTCGGCTCCCGGCTGGCGGCTTGGCACTACATTGACCAGAATCCATGCAAAGGTATAGGGAAGGTCATCCTCAGGCAGAAGAATGCCTGCAAATGACGATGGGCGCACAGTTCTCAGAAGTTCTGTTCGAACCCACTGATCGGTGTTGATCTGTGTCCACTCGCCGGTTTCTCCCGCAGTGCCGAGCGTGGTCACAAAATTGAAGCCTGCATCCAGCGTGGAAACAAGGTTTCCATTCGGCGCGTCAAGAATATCCGCCCGGTCAAGCACGCGCTGATAAAGGCGATCATTGAGCAGATTGGTATTGGCTGCCAGCCGGATGACGTTGGGTTCGGGGTATTGTGCGATGATCTCTGCCGGCAGGCCCACAGTTGCCGCCTGCTGCGCCATAACCATCATGGGGGACAGCATTATCCACGCGGGAAGCAAAAGAAAAAGCGTGAATCGGATTTGTTTCGCCATAACCCTGTTCTCCATCATCTCGGTTCTGATCAGCCTACCATCGACTAGTACATCGGTACAACGCCGCTTCGCCTACGGAGAAACTTCGCAACGTGTACGCAATTTCCTTATAGCGCAATTCTGCAATCTCTATCTATACTAACCTTAGTATTTGCAGCCACCGTTTGCCTTTGCGGGATTGCCTCTGATAGAGAGGCGCTGGTTCCTTACAGGAGACATCTGATGAAACAAATCCGTTTGTTCGCCATTATTCTGGTGGTTCTCACTCTGATGGCGGGTGTGCCGGCGCTTACTCGCGTTGCTGAGGCGCAATCTCCGCAGCTTTCCCTGCCTATTCTGGTTATCAACACTGGCAACCTGAACGTCCGCAGCGGACCAGGACCGCAGTACTCGATCCTCGCCGTTCTTCCCGGCGGAACCCAGGTTCCGGTGCTTGGAACAAACCCCAGCAACACATGGTACCTGGTAGGGACGGCACAGGGTGCAGGCTGGGTTGATGTCAGCTTTACGCTTCCGCGAGGGGATTTCCGGTACGTTCCGGTTATCCGCACGGTAGTGACAACGCCTGCGCCAGTTCAGGTTCCCAATTCTCTTGGACTGCCCATCCAGCAGCAGATCCCCGTTCCCGCTCTCCAGCCCGGACAGATTATTGTGAACACGAGCCGGCTGAATGTACGCAGCGGACCCGGTGCACAGTTCTCTATCATTGCCGTTACATCAGGCGGAGTGAGCCTGGCGCCGCTGGGCGTAACACCGGATGGCGTATGGTATCTTGTAGAGGGCATCTTTGGGCGAGGCTGGGTGGCTGCTGAGTATACCATCTTCCGTGGTGTGTATGGCGCGATCCCGGTGATCGCATACTGAAAAGAGGAAGAGTAAAGTTTGTCCACTATGCGCATTGTCTACGTCGAAGACAACCTGGCAAATGTTGCACTCATCGAGCGCATTTGCCAGCAAAACGGTGATGAGCTGGTGACATTCAGTGACGCTGAAGCCGCGCTGAATGTCATCAACCCTGGCTTTGCGGATCTGATTCTTATGGATCTCAATCTGGGGACGAGAAGTATTGACGGGCTTCAACTGACGCGCTTGCTGCGCCAGAAGGGGGTAGAGGAACCCATCGTCGCGATCACAGCGTATGATACGCTGGGGTATGCTGATCAGTATCAGGCGGCGGGGTGTAACGAATTCCTGCGAAAGCCTGTATCTGTCAATGCAATGCTGAAGCTTATCAGCAATTACCGCTAGCTGAATCTTTGGCAGGCGAGGGCAGGGCGATTTTGTATTGTCCTGCCCTTATTCTATCGTTTTCTTTGCGCCATCCCCACGATACGCCTCCTGAAGTGAAATACGGCATACACTGAAGACACAATATCGGCGTCTGCTCAGGGTGTTTCAACTATGCCCGTCCACTATTCACGCTTGCTGACACTACTCATCCTGCTTTTGTTGTTATCCCCAACAGCAGTTCAATCTCAGGATATAAACCCCGACGAGATTCCACCGCCCGCTGACCTGGTTTCAGAAGGTGAGTGGGATATTGTGAATATTCTTCTGATGGGAAGTGACACTACCAATCCCAGGAATTCAGGCAGAACTGACGCGCTCATGCTCATTTCCGTTAACCCGATCGCTGGTTCAGTATCCATGCTCTCAATTCCGCGTGATCTTTATGTATATATCCCCGGCTATCGCGTTTACAGGATAAATACTGCCCTGGGATATGGTGAGCAAACGCTGGGGGAGGGCAGGGGAATTGAACTCCTGCTGGAAACTATCCGCTACAACCTCGGCGTCGAAGTGGACTTCTGGGCGCGAGTGGATTTCAACGGCTTTCGGCAGATTGTGGACGATCTTGGTGGAATTGAGATCGCCGTTGACTGTGCCATCCAGGATTGGCGGCTGATCGATCCGTCGCTTGATCCGCAGATGGAAGAGAGCTGGGAGATGTTTACGCTGCCGGTGGGTATGCACACCATGAACGGCGATCTGGCGCTCTGGTATGCGCGCAGCCGTCGAACAAGCAGCGATCTTGACCGGGGAAGACGACAGCAGGCGCTTGTGCGCGCTATCTGGCGGCGGATTGCGGCGCTCAACCTCTTCGAACAGGTGCGCGATTTTTATCCTCAACTGCTCGATATTGTCGATACCAACATGTCCGTTGAAGATGCGCTTCGTTTCATGCCGCTCGTCTCCGGGATTGATCCATCCCGCATGTCCTCGTACACCATGCAGTCGGGGCGAGAATTTCGCTCGTGGCGATCTCCAGAGGGATCCAGCGTGCTTGCTCCGCTGCGTGAAGGCATTGCGGCGCTGATCGCCGATATCTACAGACCACCTACGGAAAGCCAGATCGTCAGGGAAAGCTCGTCCATTGAGGTGGTCAACGCGACTGGTCTGCGCGGTATGGATCGGGTAGCTGCCGACCGGTTGTCGTGGGAAGGGTTTAACCCGTCAGTAGGACCGGCAGCGCCGCGTTACCAGAATTACACGGTCATCTACGACTACACAGGGCAGGCGAAGGGAAGCAGCCTGGCTCGTCTCCAGTCCATTTTGAGAGTCGGTGACGACAGCGTAATCGTCCAGCCCGATCCACAGCGAGAAGTTGATTTCCGCGTCATTCTGGGCGGGAGCTACTACTCATGTACTCATGCAGTCGCTCCGCCTCAGCCTCCGACAGAGGAAGCGGCGGATGATGAGGCATCCTGACAGACGAATTACAGCAGAAACGGGATGACACGTCCGGCGGTCGCATCCGATACAGCCCGGATGAGCTGTTCGACACGCGGCTGGCTTATTTCAACGATCAGCGAAACGCTTTCCATGAAGTCGCTGTGGACGATCGTGCCTCCATATGACTGAATTTCCCGCTCGACAACCGAGAAATCGGGGTAGGGCAGGTCAATGCCCAGGCGGGTTGTCACTTGTTTTGCCCCGGTGGAGAGGCTCTCAAGCGCCAGGCGTGCGGCATCAGAATAGGCATGAACCAGCCCGCCTGTCCCCAGCAATGTGCCGCCAAAATACCGAGTCACGACGACAACGATGTCACCAAGAGGAGTGCCTCGCAGAATGGAAAGAACAGGTGGACCTGCCGTCCCTGAAGGCTCGCCGTCGTCGCTCATTCCGTCGATCGTTGTATTTCCATGCCCAATCCGAAAGGCATAGACATGATGCGGGGCATCCGGCATCAGACTTCGCCGTGTGGCAATGAAGGCTTTTGCGGCATCTACCGAGTCTGCGTGTGAAGCGGCGGCGATAAATCTCGATTTGGCGACAACCAGTTCTGCCTCACTGCTGCCGCGAGGGACGAGAAATTCCATAGAGCTTAAACCATCCATGCGACGTGATATGATGGTCAGGATGCGTTGACCGTCGTAAGACAACCCCTTAAGGGGCATTTAAATCACCATGACCACATCGAACAGGGATTATAAGCTGTATGACCTGCTGATGGCGACCTTTGTGACGGTGCTGCTTATCAGCAATTTACTCAGCAGCGCGAAAATCATTGATCTTCAGGCATCTCTTGGAGAGATTCCGCTGATTTTTGACGCAGGAACGCTTGTCTTCCCGCTGTCGTACATCTTCGGAGACATCCTGACTGAGGTCTATGGGTTTCGCCGCGGCAGGCGAGTCATCTGGACGGGATTCGCTGCCAGTCTGCTGATGGGCTTTTTCGTCTGGTTAGCCGGAATTCTGCCCGGTGAGAGTCTTTGGGCTGCATATGCCGGACAAGAGGCGTATGACGCGATTCTCGGAGGCATCAGCGGATTGATCATAGCCAGTCTGGCTGCCTATCTGTTCGGCGAATTTACCAACAGCGCCATTCTTTCCCGGATGAAAATCTGGACACAGGGACGCTACGTGTGGGCGCGCACAATCGGAAGCACGCTGGGCGGGCAGGCAGTCGATACCAGCATCTTTGTCCTGATTGCGACATGGCTCGGTGTGTTCATGCCAGATCAGGCGCTGCCACTTATTGTGACAAACTATCTGTTCAAAGTCGGAATTGAAGTCCTGCTGACGCCAGTCACACTAATTACTATCAAAGCGGTAAAAAGGATTGAGCGCGAAGATCACTATGATTACAACATCTCTCTGAATCCATTTCTATAAATCTCAGATGACACAAAC
>SZPD01000284.1 GCA_030263515.1 Anaerolineae bacterium CFX9
CCGCGCGCGGCGTATCGACGCTTACGAAACGGTCAGCGCGAGGGAAATCGCCCTGGCGACGGGACTGTCATTCGCCAGCGTACAGAATCGGCTCCAGCGGCGCGGCATCCGCAAAGGCGAACCGCTGTGGGGGCAGGTGCGCAGCCAGTGGAATCTGCCGGACAATCTGCGGGAATTTCGCGCGCTGGTAGCGCAGCAGCTTCCGCTGTATCTGGCTCAGCGAGAAGCCCGTCAGCGCGCCAAAGAGGAAACATGGCTCAGGGAATGGCAGGCGACGCAGGAACGGGAGCGCGAGCGCCGCGAGGAACTGCGTGCTCGGCTTGTGGCGGCTTTCCCGGCATGGCGGCATGAGGGGCGCAGCGAACAGCAGTTGATCATCCACATCGGGCCGCCGAACAGCGGCAAGACCCACGATGCGCTGCAAACGCTGACGGTCGCCGGGTCTGGCTGGTATCTTGCGCCGCTGCGTCTGCTGGCATTCGAGGTGTTCGATCGGCTCAACCAGCGCGGCGTGCCGTGCAATCTGCTGACGGGCGAGGAATATATCGCCGTGCCCGGCGCGAAGATCACAGCGGCGACGATCGAGATGTTCAATCCGCAGGACAGCCGCCGCCTGGTCGTGATCGATGAGGCGCATATGCTGGCAGATCGCGAACGCGGCTGGGCATGGACGCGCGCCCTGATGGAAGCACAGTCTCCGCTGATCCACATCATCGCGCCGGCTAATGCACAGGAACTGATCGTCGATCTTGCCAGCGGCGCAGGCATCCCGTGGCGGATCGTGCATCATGAACGACTCGCGCCGATCCGCGTCGCCTCAAAGCCGTGGACGCTGGACAAGCTGCCACCGCGCACGATCCTGGTCGCCTTTTCTCGCACGACGGTGCTGGAGCTGAAGCGCATCCTTGAGGAAATGCGGCGCACCGTCTGCGTGGTCTATGGCAACCTGCCGCCGGAAGTGCGCCGCAAGCAGGCCGATCGATTCGCCAGCGGCAAGGCGGATATCTGCATTGCCACCGATGCCGTGGGCATGGGGCTGAACCTGCCCGCCGATGCCGTATGCTTCTATGAAACGGAAAAGTATGACGGCGTCGCCACCCGCTCGCTGACCGCCGCTGAAGTCCACCAGATCGGCGGGCGCGCCGGGCGCTACGGCTTATCGAAGGCGGGCGAGATCGGCGCGACGAATTATCATGATCTGGACGCGCTGCGCCGTCTGTTCGAACTCCGCCCCGCTCTGCTCTCTAAAGCCCGCGTCGCGCCGACGGTGACCGATCTTGAGATGATCCCCGGCACGCTGGCGGAACGTCTGCGTCAGTGGGCGGAACTGAAATCCATCCCCGATAATCTGCGAGACAAGATCCAGGTTGCCGATCTGGCGGAGCGCATCGAGCTGGCGTATATGCTGGAAGATCGCGAAGTTGAAACACTGGGGCTGACGCTGGCGCTCAAGCTGATCAACGCCCCGACACGACAGAGCACGCGGATGTACTGGCGCGCCTGCGCCAGCGCCATCGTCGGAAATTATGCGCTGCCGCTTCCGCCGCGCGCCCCGGCTTCCGTCAGCAGTGATAACGATCTCGAACGGATCGAAAGCTGCATCCACAGCGCAGATGTTTACCTGTGGCTGTCACAGCGCCCCGAATTTCGCCCGCTGGCGGATAAGGTGGATGAGATCCGCGCTGAGCGTGATCTGTGGGCGCAGATTGTCGATGAGGCGCTTCAGCAGAAGATCGAGGCACGCCGCTATTGTTCGCGCTGCGGGCGCAAGCTGCCGCGCGGTCATGCCTTCCAGATTTGCGAGAACTGCTACCGGTTGTCCCGTTTCCGCAGGTGATCATACTGCCCGATTATCAGGCAAAAACGCGCCGTTCAAGCCTGAGCGGCGCGTTTTTTTGCGCATGCGTACCGTTTCTTCTATGGATTGACACTCCGCAGCGTCATCTCTGCCGGCTCACCGAACATCTCTTTTGACTGTTCGATGTACTGCAGGCTCTGATGGCGGAAGTAGGTGTTATACAGCTCGGCGTAGTGTCCGCCCTGCTCCATGAGCTGTTCATGACTGCCCTGCTCGATGATCGCGCCCTTGCGCAGAACGATGATTCGGTCGGCGCTGCGCACAGTGCTGAGGCGGTGCGCGATCAGAATCGACGTGGATTGTGCCAGAATCAGGTCCAGCGCCTGCTGAATCTGCGTTTCGGTGAAGGGATCGATGCTGGCAGTTGCTTCATCAAGGATGAAGATGGCCGGCTTCTGCACCAGCACACGCATCAGGCTGACGAGCTGGCGCTGCCCCATACTCAGCCGAGCGCCGCGCTCACCCACGTCGCTTTGCAGTCCGTCAGGCAGGGTTTCCAGCCACTCGCCATCGCCGATGCTGTGAGCGATCTCGTTGATCTCCTCATCGGTGGCTTCCGGGCGGGCGTAGCGCACGTTTTCCATGATCGTGCCGCTGAACAGGAAGGGCTGCTGCGGCACGATGCCAAGCTGACTGCGATAGCTGCGCACATCAAAGCTGCGGATGTCGTGACCGTCGATCAGCAGTTCGCCGCCCTGAAATTCGTAGAAGCGCTCGATCAGTTTGGCGATCGTGCTCTTGCCTGCCCCGGTATGACCGACGAAAGCGATGCTCTCGCCCGGCTTGATCGACAGTGTGAAGCGATCGAGCACCCGCTCGCCGGTGTTGTATTCGAAGATCACATCCCTGAACGTGATCTCGCCGCGCAGCTTCGGCGCAGGCTGGCTATCCGTCTGGACGACGGTATTCTGCGCATCGACCAGCGCGAAGATGCGCTCAACCGCGCTCAGCCCCTGCTGAATCTGCGTCCAGAAACTGGAAAGATTGATGAACGGAAACCAGAAGCGATCCACCCCCTGGATGAACAGATACCATGCGCCCAGCGCGATCACACCGTCAATGGCGATGATGCCGCCGACGTACAGGATAACCGCCATCGCGACGCCGCCCAGCGCATTCAGCACCGGGAAGATCGTCGCCATGACGAAGCCGCGCCGCAGATTGATGTTGTACGAGTCGCGGTTGATCGCTGTGAATTCCTCATAGATCATGGCTTCACGGCGGAAATTCTTGGCAACGCTGATCCCCGAAACGCTCTCCTGAATGTTGTCGTTGACCGCTGCCATGGCGCGTGTTCCCTGCCGGGTGGCTTTGCGCGCCAACTGTCGAAAGACCCATGTTGCGCCGATCACGATCGGGATGAAAGTGAGCAGGATCAGTGTCAGCCGCCATTCAATCGTCAGCAGCACCGAAAACAGGATGATCATCTCGATCATCTGATTGAAAATGTCGCTGCCGATCAGCAGGATCTGGTTGAGTTCCTGCGTGTCAGAGGTGATCCGGCTGACGATCTTGCCGGTCTTGTTATCATCGTAGAAAGCCAGATCGCGCTCAATCGAAGACCGGAAGGCATCCTGACGCAGCTTGCTGATGACGTTGGCCACTACCCGCCCCGTCAGACGGCGGCGCGCCCAGTAAAGGAAGAAATCGAGAATGCCGACAAAGAACAAGCCGAACAGCAGGGCGATGACTGCCGCGTCTGGCTGTCGCTGTTCGAGCGCGTCAATGCCTGCTGAGATGAAAACCGGAATCAGCGCGCCGGTCGTCGCAAAGGCGATGATCAGGATGAAGACGATGATCACCTGCCGTCTGTAAGGCGCAAAGTAGCTTGCCAGACGCCTTATCAGGTAGCTGTCGTTGTACTGGCGGTCATATTTATCCGCCGCGAGATTGCCAAAGAAGCCCATCAGTTCTGCTCCGTCTGCGCACGCGGATTGATCAGTGCCATCAGTTCATCCGTGCTGCGCTTGCCTTCCGAACCGGATTCGTAGCGCGCAAAGATGCGGCGATAATCCTTCGACTCCTGAAGCAGGTCCTCATGCCGCCCCTGCGCAACGACGCGCCCCTGACGCAGCACGATGATATGATCCGCCCAGCGAATCTGTGACAGGCGGTGCGTGATCAGAATCGTCGTCCGCCCTTTGGAAGCCGCCCAGATCGCCTGCTGAATTTTGTCTTCTGTCGCGCTGTCGATCGCGCTGGTGCTGTCATCGAGGATCAGGATGGGCGGATCGGTCACGAAGGCGCGCGCCAGTGCCAGGCGCTGCCGCTGTCCGCCGCTCAGCGTCACACCGCGCTGACCAACCATCGTGTTGTAGCCTTCCGGGAACGACAGGATGAATTCGTGCGCCTGCGCCTTTTTAGCGGCTTCCTCAACTTCTGCCTGCGTGGCTTCCGGCTTGCCGAAGCGGATGTTATCGGCAATGGTGCGGCTGAACAGATAGATATCCTGCTCGATCACGCTGATCTGTGAGCGCAGGCGCGCCATGCCCCACTCGCGAACATCTACGCCGTCCACCAGCACACGCCCCTTGTCCACGTCATAGGTGCGGTTGATCAGCTTGGTCAGCGTACTCTTGCCGGAGCCTGTCTGCCCCACAATGGCGACGGTCTGCCCGGCTTTGATGGAGAACGAAACATCGTGCAGCACACGCGCGCCATCTTCCGTATAGCCGAAGTCCACCTGCTCAAACGTGATATCGCCTCGAATATCGGCATCGCGCCCGGCGCTGTTCTGGTCAAGATCGTTCTCGGTATTGATGATATCGAGGATGCGGCGGCTGCTGGCATAGCCCAGAGCCACCTGAGAGAATGACGACAGCGAGCTGAAAACCGGGAAGCCGAACAGCGCGATCTGCCCGGTGAAGGCGACCAGAATGCCGACATCGATCTCGCCAGCGCGATAGAGCAGCGCGCCATGGATGAAAGCTGCGCCGGTCGTGATCGCCAGCAGCAGGAACGGGATATAGCGCGCCTCAATATCTGCCTGGCGAATGACGTTGACGCGCACTTCATCCACCATATGGTTGAAGCGTTCCGCTTCACGATCTTCCTGCGCCGCGCCCTTGACGACCTGCAAGCCTTCCAGCGCTTCGGCAGCATGCGAGTTCATCCTGCCGAAATTGGCGCGCACCTTCTGCGCCACGGGCGAGAGCGACCGGACGTAATAGTACTGCGCAACGGCATAGGCGATCAGAAACAGCAGCGGCGTCAGGATCAACTGCGGGTGCATGCGCGGCGCAGCGATCAGCGGCACGATCAGAAACATGCCGGAACCGATCAGCAGGTTCATGCCGGGGTTCATCATCAGGTTCATCTCGCGCACATCGTTGGTGACGCGCGCCATGATCTCGCCCACCGGCTGGAGATCATGGTAGCTCATGCTCTTGCCGAGCAGGCTGGCATACAGTTCATCGCGCACATCGCGCTCGATGCGCTGCGCAAAAATTTCGGCGCTGAAATTGCGCACAAGCTGGAGACCGGCGCGCAGGATCTGCGACGCGACGATCGCCCAGGCAAAACCCGCCAACGCGGCAGCGCCTTCGCCCGCCAGCACTGCGTTGAAAGCCTGCCCGCCGTAATAGGGCACTGCCGCCGCCAGAGACGCATTGCTGAATGCGCCGACGACCATCAGCACCGCAAACATCGGCTGACGCATGATGTGCGAGATGATGAACAGCAGCGGACTGCGGTGGTTCGTTCGGAATGAGGAACGCGCCACAAATTCTGAAGTCATAAATCTCCCTGTCTGCAACTACGGCAGTGTGAATCGTACACTATTCCGGGCAGTCCAAAGCAGACCAAAACGGCGTGCCTGGGGGTTTAACGGCGCGGAGGCAGCGGCAGATCCAGATGATCGGCTCCGTCAGCAAGCGTGAGG
>SZPD01000285.1 GCA_030263515.1 Anaerolineae bacterium CFX9
CCTGGTATTACAATGATGACAGCCGTATGCGGCTGGTACAGGATTCACTCCACCTGCTGATGGAGATCTGGTACATCCACCGCAACTGGAGACAGGGACTGTATGCCCGGCAAAGTGATCCGGACCGCCAGTCTGAGCCTTGAGCTTGAGCTGTGGCGGCAGGGACAAACCTATATCTTCGGGATTGATGAGGCGGGGCGCGGCGCATGGGCGGGCTGCGTGGCTGCGGCGGTGGTCTGCTTTGCGCCGGAGCCGGATCTGACTGAACGCCTCGCAGGGCTGACGGACAGCAAGCTGCTCTCGCCTGCTGCGCGGAAGGAGTGGTCATTTCGTATCCGCGAGCATGCGCTCGCATGGGGGATCGGCTGGGCAGACGCGCATGAAATCGACGCCGAAGGCATTCTGCCCGCCACACGCCATGCCATGAAACGCGCGCTCGACGACGCGGCAGCGCAGTTCCCGGCTTACCTTCCTGATTTTCTGCTGGTGGATCATATCCCGCATCCGCACTTCAGCACGCCTCATCAGACGGTAGTGCGCGGAGACAGCCGCTCCCTGAGCATTGCGGCCGCCAGCATCCTGGCGAAAACCTGGCGTGATGAGCGCATGAGCGCACTTGACGCAGTCTATCCTGACTTCGGCTTTGGGATGCACAAGGGCTATGGCACACAGGCGCATCAGCGGGCGCTGCACCAGCACGGCGCAACCGATGTGCATCGCTATTCGTTTGAGCCAGTTCGCCGCGTCGCTGCCAGCCTGTTCTGACCTTCACCTGCCATGAAAATTGTGCTCGTTCACGACTGGCTAAACCAGCGCGGCGGGGCTGAGGATGTCCTCGAAACCCTGACGCAGATCTATCCTGAAGCGCCGATCTATACCAGCATTTACGCGCCGGACATGATGCCGGCCGCTTATCGTGACTGGGAAATCCACACCCTGTGGATCGATCGCCTGCCGGGCATTCACCGTCATCATCAGCCCTACCTGCCGTTTTATCCCCTTGCGTGGGGTGGCTTCAGGATTGAGGGGGCAGATGTGATCCTGAGCAACAAAAGCGGCTTCTGTCATGGGGTGCGGCATGCGGATGAGACCCTGCACATCTGTTACTGCCTTGCCCCCACACGCTACGTCTGGCAGTTGGACTCCTACGTGGCGCGCGAGGGCTTCGGAGGGGTGATCCGCGCCGGACTGAAGCCGCTGATCGCCCTGCTCCAGCGCTGGGATTTTGCCGCTGCGCAGCGCGTGGATCATTTCATCGCCATCTCACGCGAGATACAGGCGCGCATACGAACGTACTATCAGCGCGACTCGATCATCATCTACCCGCCGGTGGAGACGACCCGTTTTCATCCTATCAGCCGCGCCGACGATTTCTACCTGGTCGTCTCTCGCCTGATCCCCTACAAGCGCATCGATCTGGCGGTGCAGGCCTGTACGCGGCTGGGGCTGCCCCTCAAAATCGCCGGGCGCGGGCGCGATCTCGAACGGCTGCAGGAGATGGCAGGTCCGACAGTCGAGTTTCTGGGCTATGTTTCTGACAGCGAGGTCGCCGATCTGATGGCGCGCTGCCGTGCCTTCCTGTTCCCCGGTCTTGAAGACTTCGGGATCACGCCGGTTCAGGCACAGGCTGCCGGCCGCCCCGTGATCGCCTACGCAGGCGGCGGCGCGCTGGATACCGTCCTGCCGGGGAAAACCGGAGAATTGTTCACAGAGCAGACGGTCGAAAGCCTGATGCAGGTGTTGAGCGCGTTCGACCCGTCACGCTACGACACGAGGTTCATCCGACAACACGCCGAACAGTTCGACAGCGCCGTCTTTGAACGTCAGCTTACCGACTACATCGCCAAAGCCTGGGATGCGCATCAGAGGCGACGATCGTCCTGATCGCTTGCCGCTATGCCAGCTTTGGGCTATCTTAGCGGGCAATCTGGCGCGCTACGGAGGTCATGTTGGAACTTCTCTATTTCCTGAAGATCATGCTGCGCCGCTGGTGGCTGATCGCCATCCCGACCGGTATCGCGGCGATTTTCGCGCTGCCCCAGCTCATGGGATCGTCCGGCGTCAGCCTGAGCTACACCGCAGCCTTCCGCTATACCGCCATGCAGTCGATGAGCGCCATTGAGCGCCCCGCTGGCGATTATCAGGATATCTGGCTTTCATCAGAACTGGCGATCAATGCCTTTACCGACTGGGTACAGGGAAGCCGCTTCCGTGAGGATGTCGCCGAACGGGCACAGAGTCTCGGCGCGAGCGTGGATCCCGGTCTGATAGGTGTGGCGGCAGATAACCAGCGCAGCCTGGGACAGGTATTTCTGAGCTATCCCGATGGCGATGCGCTGGCGCTGATCCAGCAGGCAGCGATCGACGTGCTGCAAACCCGATCTCATGAGTATTACGCTCAATTAGGCGGAGAACCCGCCGCTGTCGTCATTCTTGACCAGTCGCCAGTCACTGCCGCGCCGCCTGCGCTCACCGACCGTTTTGCGCCTCTGCTGCGCATCGGGCTGGGCGTGCTTGCAGGTATCGGGCTGGCGGCGCTGGCGCATTACCTTGATCCGATCCTGCGCCGGCGTGAAGATATCGAGGCACTCGGACTGCCCGTGATCGCGAGTATCCCGCGTCGATGAACCTCCGCCTCGCTGCCGCTGCACTGCTTTTTCTGATCGCTTCCCACTTCGCCGCATTCGCGCAGACTGCCCCATCGCAGCCGGTATATCACTGGCGCGGCGGAGACCTGACGTTTGCAGTTCCCGACGGCTGGCAGGTCAGCGCCCCGGCGCGCACTGATGCCGGCGAGCTGATCGCGCTCACGTCTGACGGAGCCACGATCCGCCTGCTGCTTCTTTCGGATGAAACCGAAGACGCGCTGATCCGTGCCGGGCTGAACGCCGAAATGACAGAACTGGCGCTCCTTCCTATTGACTATGCGCAGTTTAACTGGTTTGGACTGCCGGGTCAGCGGGCCAATGCCCGCGGCAGTGACGGACTTTCCTTTGGCGCGGCGCAGGCAGGACGACTGCCCAACCGTCATGTGCTGATCGCCACACTGCGCGCGCCAAACACGCTCCGAAGCAGCGCCGAAGCCGCCTATCGTACCGTGCTTGAAAGCCTTGCGCTGAGCGCAGACAGCCCGATCACCCTGCCCGAATATGTGGAAATCTGGCGCTTCCCCGCCGCTGACGAGCCGGCGCTGGAAATGGTGCGCGGGGTCGAATTTGCCGGCGATTCTGTGCTGGTGGTTGACTCGGAGCGCGGCGTCCTGTCGCTCAATGCGGAAACCGGAGCGCTGCAAACTGAGCAGCCATTTGATGTTCCCGCCAACCCGACCGGAATCGCTGCCGTGGATGATGGCCTGATCTACATCGGAGATACAGTGTGCCGCTGCCTGCGCACGCTGCAAGGGAACACATGGGGACCTACCGTTGCTGCGTTCGGCGGCAACGCGCCATTCAACCTGACGGATGACGGCACGACGCTCTACGCGGCGGACCTCGCCGACGGCGCTTATGCCTTGCAGGCTGTGCGCGGTGGGCGGGCCGATCTCACGCCGCTTTCGTTCAACGGAGCCGCAGCGCCATACGTCGCAGCATCGGCTGAAGGCGTGATCGTGATCGAGTGGCTGGCATCACTGGTAGATCCCCAGGTACATGGTGCGGTCTCGCTGATCAGGGAAGATGCACCAGAACTGATCCAGTGGCTGGACGTAACACCGGATGACGTGCTGGATATTGCGCTGACCCCTGAAGGCAGCCTGGCGCTCTCGCTGAGCGATGGGCGGATCGCAGTCGTTCAGGAAGAAGCGCTGATCGATTTCTTCAGAACAGAAACTCCGTCACGCGCTTTTACATTTGGGGCTGACGGCGAACTCATCAGCGCGGGAACAGACGGTATTATCCGCGCTTATGCCATCGTCGAGCCGCCCCGCCGTGTCGGTTCACGGGAACTGCTGCCGAACGTCCCCGTCGTTGGCATGGTGGATGAGGCGCAGCCTTCCCAAACATGGACCTATAGCGGGCGCGCGGGCGAAACCGCAACGATCTCCGCCGTTGACCCGACGCGAACGAACGGGCTGGATATGGCAGTCCGCGTGATCGCGCCGGATGGGCGCGAACTCGCCTATAACGATGATCAGCGGGGGCCTGACCTGTGGGGGCGCTTCGATTCGCAGATCCGCGACCTTGTCTTTCCATCTGATGGACAGTACACGATCATCGTTGATCGCGTGCAGGGGGCAGGCAGCTATGTCCTCGGTGTCATTCCCGATCGAGAAATCATCCTGTCCCCCGACGAAGCGATCACGGTCACCGGCCGCCTGATGGACGTGTTCCCGGTAGAGCGCTGGGTATTTGAGGGGCGCGCGGGGCAGAACATCACCCTGACCATGTTTGCCGAGAGCGGCAATCTCGATCCGGCGCTTGAGGTGCTCAGGCCATCAGGGGGAACTCTGGCGTACAACGACGATGCCTACGACCCACAGCTCGGCACGAACGCGCAGTTATTCCGGCTGCTGCTGCCAGAAGACGGAACCTACGTGATCGAGGCGTCCCGCTTTGACGGCACAGGGCGCTATACGATCATCGGCGTCGTCAACCCGTAAAGGTCATGGCTGCTCGGTGGCTTCAGGCTCAGCAGGGGCTGCCTCTGCTGAGCGTTTGCGCGCTTCGTTGGTCTGAAAATACCAGGCGATCGCCAGGGTTCCGCCGCTGAACAATCCGCCCACGACCAGCCCGGCGAAAAGCGCCTGATAGACATTATTGTTCTGCGTCAGCGCCATGAGAAAGATGGCGAGAAAGCCCAGAAATACGCCGCCCGCCGCGATTGCTACAGGCGATGCCCACCGCCGGCGAATGCCGAGATACATGCCCATCACAATGACAGCGAACAATGCGAAGAACAGAAGACCTGCGGGCGACATGCTGATATTATCCTTCCGCCTGTGATGGCGACAGTGAGCGTAAGACAGCGCGCACGGGCGATCCGCACGCCAGATCGAGCTTCAGCGGCAGCGCGATGAGTTCATAATCCCCCTCGGCGATACCGCGCAGATTGAGCAGTTCCAGATTGACAAGACCGCGACGCCGAAGCGCATGATGACAGGGCAGATCGCGGCTGTCGAAAGCATCTACCGATGGCGAATCCATCCCAATCAATTGTATGCCGAGATCGGCCAGCCAATCGATGAGATCGACGCTCAGGTACGGAAACTGCTGTGGCCACTGATCATCCGGCAAATCGCTCACGTGGCTGCGGATGAGCAGACGCTGGGCCCCCTGTATCCGTCCCACCCCGAAATCGGCTGGCATCAGCGCGCCCTCGCGGCGTTCCACGGCGATCACCCGCGCCGGGCCGAGATAGGCGTTCAGCGGCATCGCTGCCGGATGCGCCCCATCTGCATCATAGTGAAACCAGGCATCGGCATGACTGCCTGTATGCGGGCTGAGCGTGATGGTCGTCAGGTTGACGGACGCCCCATCCGCAAGGCTGAGACTGGTCGTCACCCGGTAAGGTGCGTCCCCAGGCCAGACCGCCGTCATGGGGGAAACGGTGCGCGTAATGTCGTAAATCGTCATGGGTGTCTGTTCCTGCTACAATTTCAGTGTACACCAAACCGGCATGGAGAATTCTGTAAATGACTTCATTATTCGACTTATCCGGCAAGGTGGCGATCGTCACCGGCGCTTCACGAGGGATCGGCGAGGCGATCGCGACTGCGTATGCGCAGGCAGGCGCAA
>SZPD01000286.1 GCA_030263515.1 Anaerolineae bacterium CFX9
GCTGAGCCGCACAGCGCTCGGCAGTGATGGTCTGCCTGCGGTCAACGGCCTGGTCGGGTCGCTGCCCTTCCTGTGGTGGACCGAGCGCAGCGAGCCGGGCATCGCCCTGATCAATGAGCAGGCGGCAGCCAACGAGCGCACGCTGCCGACGCAGAACATCGCCTATCTGCTCGGCTGGTCAACGGTGGACAGCTACATCGAGCTGTACATCCAGACGGTCAACCGCGTAGGTTCGCTCTCGGCGGTGACAGGCGCGGATATGAAGGAAACGCTCGACAGCATTTCGTACTCGCCGCTGGGGTTGTTCAACCTCGATTTCCGCGGCGGTGAAATCCGCGCGCTGCCGGGCAATCGCATCGCCATGATGGCGTTTGCCAACGCCGATATGAGCGGCATCGCCACCAGCGGCGAAGATGCGCTCGCCGTTCCGTTCCCCGATGGCACGACCGCCTACATTCCGATCCTCGTTCCGCTGACTCCATTCTCGGATGCGCCGGATCTCCGTCCGGGCGGCGCTGACGTACCGTAAGTCATCTGTGTGTTGTATGGGCTGCGCTCTTCCCCAGGCGGGAGGGCGCAGCCGCTTCCATTTCGGTTCACTGCCCTCACACAGTCAGGGTGCGTGGGCAGAATTTCAGGATAATTGAAGGAGAACTCTGATGCGGCGTATCCTGATGATCGGTGTCCTGCTGGTTCTGTTCGGGGCGTTCGTGCTGCCTGCCTATTCTGCGGGCGGCGCATGGGACGCATGGCTTTATGATCGCGAATTCGGACGCGCGGTAAAAGTCTCGCACGATGGCACTTCCACCATCACCGCGATGGATTTTGTGCTGCCGGGCGATCCCGGCGTGCAGTACTCCAGCAACATCGCCGTCTCTTATGACGGACGCCTCATCGCCTATACCACCTCCAGCCCGGATGGAAGCACCTGGCGACTGCGGATTTATGATACTCTGACCAATACGCTGACGACCAATCACCCACTGCCCCCCAATATCTACAGCGGGCTGGATTTCCACGGCTCGATGTACATGTTCGCCCCCAACGGCACAACCTTCGTGATGGGGTACAGCTATTTCACCGATACCGGTTTTGGCTGGACGATCCTGATCTTCGACCCTCTGACCGGCATGAACATCGATGGCATCGACTCTTCCAGCGCGGCCGGAACTGCTTATACCTCTGGCATCGGCGGCGGGCTGATCACACCCGTCGTCCGTTATGTGTCGTCGGGCGATGCAATGGCGAGCATCTACGGCACGATGGTCTACACTGCGACTGAAGGCTCGCCGTCCTACCCCGGCTTCCGGTGGGATGTCAACGCGATGAACGTGGTGTCGGATTATCGCTACTTCGCGCTCGACATGGATCGCTCGATCACCAGCGACATGGTGCTCTCGACGCATGATCCTGGCTTGCCCAGCGCTTTCACCGAGATGGCGGGCTTTGCGATCGCGAATGCCCTGTCCGGCTATGATGCCGTTTCCGGCGTGCTGGCTCCGTTCGCGTTCACACCCGGCGTTTTTGCCCCCAGGTTCGTGCAGGCTTCAGAACGCATCGCCTACCGCGCCTTTGACGTGACCAGCTTTGAGCCGCTCGGCATTTATATCATGGAGCGAAGCGGCGGTTTCGTCGGCAGCCTCGGCTCGCCCACCATCATTCCGTCCAATGTCACCAGCATCGACGGCACGATCGGCGGGTTCATCTTCACCGCCAGCGGCGGAACCGGGCGGGCAGGCGGCACGACGCTCTACCGGGTATACACGCGAGAAGGCTCCTCCCCCTACCTGACGCCCGAATCGATCTGGAACAGCACGCTGGGCGCGAACTATGTGATCGCGTGGATCAGCGATGAAATATCCGGGCCGGTTGCAGCGCCTGCGCCGTGGGGAACCAGCGCCGTGGCACTCGGCGAGCCGCCTGCCCTGCCAACCCTGGGCTTCGAAATCGTCCCGCTGCCGCTCACGGAGATCATGCCCGTCTTCCCAACGGCGACTCCGTTTGTCGTCGTGCCGCCCGTCATAACGCCGCCGGTCATCATCCCAACCGTGATTTCGCCGCCGGTGGTCATCCCGACAGTGGTCATTGCGCCGCCCGGACTGCGCATTGGCGGCCAGGCACGGGTGCAGACGACGGAGGGCGATCCGCTGAACGTGCGGTCGGGGCCGGGGCGCTCAAACCCGATTCTGGGGCGTGCCAACAACGGCGACATCGTGACCGTGCTTCAGGGGCCTGTGGCAGCCGATGGCTTCAACTGGTGGCAGATCCAACTGCGTAATGGTCTCGTCGGCTGGTCAGTGGATTTCGCCGATGGAATCGCCACGCTGATCCCGATCTGAGGCATGCAGCAACTCTGATGATCCCTGCCGGCAGCGCCAACTGTCGGCAGGGGAAAATATCGAAGGGCACTTTTGATGCTTAGCGTAAACAATATTGAAGTCATTTATAACAGCGTGATCCTCGTTCTGCGCGGCGTTTCGTTCCAGGTCAAGCCGGGGCAGATCGTCGCCCTGCTCGGCGCGAACGGCGCGGGCAAATCGACGACGCTCAAGGCGATCAGCGGACTGCTGTCGTCAGAACTGGGCGAGGTGACGCGCGGATCGATCCTGTGGAACGACCAGCGGATCGATCATGGCGATACAGAAGAGATCGTGCGCAGCGGCATCGTGCAGGTGATCGAGGGGCGTCCGATGTTCCAGCACCTGACGGTTGAGGAAAATCTGCGTATCGGCGCACAGGTCTATCACTCCGGGCGGCACTGGCGGCAGGATATCGAGCGGGTCTACACCTATTTCCCCCGGCTGAAGGATCTGCGCCACCGCGTGAGCGGATATCTCAGCGGCGGTGAGGGGCAGATGATGGTCATTGGGCGGGCGCTGATGGCGCATCCCAAACTGATGATGCTCGATGAGCCGTCCCTGGGGCTGGCCCCGATGCTGGTGCAGGAGATCTTCCGCATCGTCGGCGAGATCAATCAGCAGGAAGGGATGTCGATCCTGCTGGTTGAGCAAAATGCGCGCGCCGCGCTGTCGCTGGTCGATTACGGCTATGTGATGGAGAACGGGCGCATCGTTCTGGATGGCCCGGCAGCGCAGCTCGCAGAGAATGAGGATATTAAAGAGTTTTATCTTGGGCTTAACCAGCTCGGTGAGCGCAAGAGTTATAAAGACGTGAAACACTATAAGCGCCGCAAGCGCTGGCTGGGGTGAATCATGGAAGTGCAGCCCTCTGACTCCGGGTGTGCGGAAGTTCTGATGTATCTGTTCGGCGTGATGATGCTGGTAGTCATCAGCCTGATCGTGATCCTGTAAAAACGAGAGGTTGTGACTCAGTGATGAGCGATATCAACGCACGGATTCGTGATCTGGTGGCGCACGCATACGCCAACGCGCCAACTTTCAAGGGAATTATGGATAGCGCCGGGCTGACGCCGAACGATATTCAATCGGCAGCCGATCTGGCAAAACTGCCCGTGACTCCAAAGGATCGGCTGGTTGAATTCCAGCAGCAAAATCCGCCCTTCGGTGGGCTGCTAACGATAGATCCGGCCGCGCTGCCCCGTATTTACCTTTCGCCCGGCCCGATCTTCGATCCACAGCCCCCGCCAGCAGACCCCGCAGCAGCGCTTGCACCCTTTCAGGCGGCGGGTTTCAGCGCTGGCGACCGCGTGCTGAACACCTTTATGTATCATCTGACTCCGGCGGGGCTGCTGCTGGATGAGGCTGTGCGCGCGCTCGGCTGCACCGTGATTCCGTCAGGGCCCGGCAACACTGAACTTCAGGTGATGTTCATGAATGCACTGCGTGTCACGGGCTATATCGGCACGCCGAGCTTCCTGGCCATCATCCTCGACAAGGCGCACGAAATGGGTATCCCGAAAGAGGCGATACCGATCCGGAAAGCCCTCTTCTCCGCTGAACCATACACGCCGGCGCAGCGTGCGCGTTTCGAAGGCGAGTATGGAATGGCGACTGTCAGCGCGTATGGCACTGCGGATCTCGGCTTCCTCGCCTACACGACGCCGGGCAGCGACGGATTCGTCGTCATGAACAGCGTTTACGTAGAACTGGTGGACAAGGATACGGGTGAACTGGTGGCTGAAGGCACACCCGGCGAAGTCGTGGTCACCACATTCAACCCGGCATATCCGCTCATTCGCTTCGGCACGGGTGACCTCGGCGTCTATATGCCGGACGCATCTCATGGAAGGGTGCTGCGGCTGGTTGGCAGGGTTGGCGATGCGATCAAGGTGCGCGGCATGTTCCTGCACCCGAATCAACTGCTGGCAGCGATGGGGCGAATCCCTCAGGTCAGGCACGCGCGCGCGATCATCACACGCAGCAATGAACGCGATGTGGTCACCGTGCAGGTCGAGCTGAAGCCCGAACATGCCGGTGATGATGTGACGGCGGCCGTGAAGCAGTATGTAGAAGCCTTTTGCCGTCTGACAGTCAATGAGGTTGAGGTGGTCGAGCCGGGCGTGATCGATCCGGCATCCCGGTCGATCCGTGATGAGCGCAATCTGTACTGACCAATAAGTCCATCACACAATTGACACTACCCGACATATAGCCATATCATGAACTTTCAGGCAGGGTTGTTTTTCCCTGTCTTTTTTGTTGTGTGGGGGGTATAAGCGTGGCGAAGTGGGCAGCCTTCTGGCTACTCGGAATCATCTGGGGATCGAGTTTCCTGTTGATCCGCGTCGGGGTTGAAGAACTGAATCCGTTCCAGGTCGTCTTCATGCGCACCGGAATTGCGGCCGTTGGACTCAATCTGGTGCTGGCGCTGCGCGGCAGACATCTTCCCCTGAACTGGCGGGCAATGCTGCCTCTGATCGTCCTCGGCATTGGCAATACCACGATGCCATTTGTACTCATCTCATGGGGAGAAACCAGCATCGACAGCGGCCTTGCCAGCGTCCTCAACGCGACGGCAGCACTGTTCACCCTGGTCATAGCGCACTTCACATTTGCAGATGAACGTATCACGATCAAAAAGATCGTGGGCGTCGTGATCGGGTTTGCGGGTGTCGTCGTGCTGGCAAGCCGGAACTGGGTTGATGGACAGTTGATGACAGGCGGTTTGCTCGGTCAGCTTGCCATCGTCGGCGCATCCCTGTGCTATGCCATTTTCGGTGTCTACAGCCGCAAGGTGATCCAGAATCGCTTCGACCCCCTGACGGTCTCCACTGGCGCGATGACATTTGCAGCGCTCACTTCCGGCATCCTGATGCTTCTCTCACCGATGCTGGGGGGGCAGCCGCTGGTGGCGGTTACCGATATGTCCAGCGATGTACTGATCGCCATGATCCTGCTTGGGCTGGTGAATACGTTCATCGCTTATCTGATGTTCTACTGGGTGATTGCGGGTCTCGGCGCTGCACGCGCCAGCATGGTCACTTATGTTGTCCCTGTGATCGGGTTGACGCTGGGCGCGATCGTACTCAACGAGACCATCGACGCACGGCTGCTGCTTGGGGCAGGGATGATCTTTGTTGGTATCCTGATCGTCAACCTCCGGCTGCGGGCGCTCAGGAACCAGCGAGTGCAGCCCGCGAACGCTACCATAGCAGCGAAATAGCGCCACAACACACAAAACAAAACACATAAGCGAATCAAAAACGGCGAGGCAGGGTAAGCCTGCTCGCCGTTATGTGTGTGTGTCACAAGATAAAGTCATCAGAGAGATGGAGGAAACAGAAAGGGTTGGCAACGGCGTACTCTCCCAC
>SZPD01000287.1 GCA_030263515.1 Anaerolineae bacterium CFX9
GAGATCGCTTGGGCTGAACAGAATCAGCCTGGGAATGCAGTCGGTGAATGCCAATGAACTGCGTTTGTTTGCCCGCCGGCATGACAATGATGCGGTGGCGCGCGCTGTTTCGGCGGCACGGATGGGCGGTTTTGATAACCTGAACCTGGATCTGATCTACGGTATTCCGCATCAGACCCTGGAAAGCTGGCAAACGACGCTCAACGCGGCGGTGGCGCTGAGTCCTGATCATCTTTCCCTTTACGCGCTTGGGCTGGAAGATGGCACGCCGATGAAGGACTGGGTCTTACGTGGGCGACTACCTGAACCTGACGACGATCTCACGGCCGATATGTATGAGATGGCATCTGACATGCTGGCAGGAGCCGGTTTTGCTCAGTATGAAATCAGCAACTGGAGCCGCCCCGGTCGCCAGTGTGTCCATAACCTTCAGTACTGGTATAACCTGCCGTATCTCGGTCTGGGTCCCGGCGCGCACGGTTTTGCTGAGCATGTTCGATACGCGGTGATCGCATCTCCACAACGTTATATTGCCAGGCTTACGGCGGCGGACATGCCGACGTATTCCTTTCCGCTCACGCCAGCGGTAGACACGTATGAGCGGCTGGAACACAGTGCAGAAATCTCGGAGACGCTGATCATGTGGCTGCGGCTGACGCAGGAAGGGGTGGACAGAACTCTGTTTCGCCAGCGCTTTGGAGAAGATATTCTGAACCTCCACGGGGAGATTATTCACCGCTATCAGCAGGGCGGGCTGCTGGAAGTAGATCAGGAGCGGGTTCGCCTGACCGAGCGGGGCAGGCTGCTGAGCAATATGATCTTTCGCGATCTTGTCTAGGCGTTCGTCAGCGATCGCGAGAGAGGAGCGCTGAAGCGAGCGCTCGCAGCGTGACGGCAGCTTCCCCGTGTACATCGGCAGCGTTCAGCGAAGCGATCGCTTCACTGAAGTATTGTTTTTCTGTCTGCTCGGCAAAGCTGTCTGCCCCCAGCGCATTGAGGACAGATACCGCTTCTGACACATCATTTTCAGACAGGCTGTCCTGACGATAAATTTCCGCCAGCCGTTCACTGCGCTGCAAGCCGAAAAGTACAGGAAGGGATTTCTTGCGACCGAGAATATCTGTTGCGGCAGATTTCCCGGTGATCGCGGGATCGCCCCAGATTCCGAGGATGTCGTCCCGTATCTGGAAAGCGAGACCGAGATTGTGCCCGAAAGCGCCAAAGTGCCGGGCGATGGTTTCACTGCCGGAACCGATCAGCGCGCCGATTTCTGCGCATGCGGCAACCAGTGACGCTGACTTGCCCGCGATCATCGACAGATAGGCGTCAATGGTGATGCTCTGCTCCTGCTCAAAGCGCATATCCAGATGCTGGCCGCGCGTCAGGTCAAGATTGGTTCGGTTGAAGATATCCCAGACCTTCAGTGTGATCGATGCGGGGACAACCTTTGTTAGCTGCTGGAGCGAGATATAGGCAAGCGTGAACATTGCGTCGCCCGCGTTGATCGCATTGGCCGACCCCCATATCTTCCATACCGTCGGACGGCTGCGGCGGATCTCGCTGTTGTCCTGAATGTCATCGTGAATAAGGGAAAAATTATGCAGGAATTCCACCGCCGCTGCTGCCGGCAGCGCGGTTTTCCAGTTCCCTCCGGCTGCCTCACAGCTCAGCAGGACCAGCAGCGGACGTATTCGTTTGCCGACGGGCGCGTTTTCCGCTTCTCCCTGCGCATTAATCCATCCCAGCGGGTATCGGATGAGGTGATCGAAGCTGGCATCGGTGGGCACAAACGTATCAACGACCTGACGCATGAAGCTGTCGACATCAGGCAGGTAGCGCGCCGCAAAATCATTGATCACGAATTCTGATCCTCGGCCTCGATAAGCTCAACTGTCTGCAACGCTGGAATGCTGTCCGCCCCGGTACAGAGCATTGCAATCCGCAGTTGGGTAGTCAGTTCGCGAATTAACTGATCCACAGCCTCAACAGATTCATCGGCAGCTTTCAGGAAGGGACCTGCAATTCCGCCCAGCGTCGCGCCGAGCGCAATCGACTTGGCGATGTCGATGCCATCTCTCAGTCCTCCGCTGGCGATGATCGGCAGCCGCGGCGCGCCGCGTATTGCATACTGGATCGCGGTTGCTGTGGGAATGCCCCAGTCGGCAAAAGCGGCCGCAACGCGCGCATGAAAAGCGTTGGGGGCGCGGTGATACTCCACTTCAGACCAGGAAGTTCCCCCGGAACCCGCCACATCGATCGCCGCAACCCCGGCGTTGGCAAGATCACGCGCGTTCTGTTCAGAAAAGCCCCAGCCCACTTCCTTGGCAATGACGGGTACGGATAGCTGGCGGCAGATCTGTTCGACTTTGTTCAGCAGACCAGAAAAATCTGTATCGCCCTCCGGCTGAACGGCTTCCTGCAGGACGTTGAAGTGAAGGATGAGCGCATCCGCCTCGACCATTTCAACGACCCGCTCGCATTCTGCAAGTCCGTAGCCGTAGTTCAACTGTACAGCGCCGACGTTGGCGAACAGAAGAATATCCGGCGCAATGTGGCGCACCTGATAGGTGTAGGCGAGATCAGGGTTTTTCAGCGCGGCCCGCTGTGACCCCAACCCAAGCGCGATTCCATTGACTTGAGCCGCTTCAGCAAGGTGCAGATTCAGGCGATGGGCAACATCCGTGCCGCCAGTCATGGATGAGATCAGGATCGGGGCGCTCAGTGTTTTGTTGAAGAGCGTAACTCGCGAGTCAATTTCGCTGAGGTTGATTTCCGGCAGCGCCTGATGGAGAAAACGAAATCGCTCCAGCCCGGTTGTCAGGCGCGGAAACTGGACATCCTTTTCCAGGTTGATCCGAATATGATCGACCTTGCGATCTTCAATGGAGGGATCACCCTGGTTTGTCGGCGTATGGGGTACAACTTTGGTCATGAAATGGTGTTCCTTATTCTGGCAGCAGCGGATCGTACCGATTGGGGAAGGGGATGTCAACGGTTGCGAAGGGATACTCACACAAGGATCATTTCGCCTTATGGCTTCCTCGGACTGGCAGTCGATTACAATATCGGTATAATTCGAGATCTGTAGCTGTCGAATATGTCATCCTGAGCTAAAAAAGAGTAGTCTCCAAGCCAATTGGGAGGGAAGCATGGCTAGCACCGAAGAGCGCGTCAAAAATATCGTCGTTGACCTGTTGGGGGTCGATGCCGAAAAAGTTGTTGCACCGGCTCGTTTCCGTGAGGATCTCGAAGCCGACTCGCTGGATCTCGTCGAGCTGATCATGGCGTTCGAGGAGGAATTCGGCGGCGAGATCAGCGATGAAGACGCGCAGAAGATCACAACGGTTGGCGAAGCGATCTCATACATTGACTCGCACATGAACGGCTGAGTTCGCGCCAGCCACGATCGAAATCCATTGATAAAAAAGGCAGAGCAGTCCTCAGGCTGTTCTGTCTTTTTTTTCGCGCCAGAGGAAGAAGGCAGCCAGCCCGAAGGCGATGATCGTCAATGGCATCCCCATACCCGGTACGAAGGGTATATCGAGTGTGGCGAGCATTGAGTTTGCTGACAGTGCTCCGGTGACAGCCGAGATGCTGCCGAGAACGACGGCGGCTGTGGCAATTGTTCGCCTCAGGGGAGGATTTGTGAGCAAGCCAGCGAGTCCCGCTCCGGCAGTGAATACAGCGATGAAAGCCATCTGCGCGTAGTTCGCATTTCCGGTATCCCTGAGAAATTCGGGCGGCGGGAGGAGCCAGGCTGTGATGATGATCAATGCTGCTGCTGCCGTTATTCTGGCGGCGCGCCCTGAGACAGAAAAACAGATTGTGATCCCCATGAACGCCAGCGCGATCCGGATCAGCGCCGTGGAGAGCAGGACAGGAATCTGGGCCTGAGATGCAGGATGCAGGCTCGCCCATTCCGCCAGATCGAGGGCGTTGAATGACAGCGCAGCGCCGACGCCGGCGCTGGACCATGGCAGGCTGAATGCGATCAGCGCCAGCAAAAAGATTATCAACTGACGAAGCAGGGCATTGGGAGGCATGGTTACGTCAGCCTCTGCTCGATCTCATCAATTCGCTGCCTGATCTGCTCATCCTCCTCACGCTGTGCCTCGAAAAAGTTCACCATGAATTCGCTGCGCCGCTGCCGCAGCGCCATCGGCGCAACACGACGAACATCGCTGACAGTGACTTCTGTTCTGCCGTCGCTTGCTGCATATGCCCGTGCTGCCTCGAACATTGTATATTCCGCGCGGTGCGAATCGATATCGAGAGACTGTACCAGTTCAAGCCCGATATCAACCGCTTCTGCGCTGAGTGTGGTCTCTTTGAGCAGTTCTCGTGCGGCGATGATGTCTTCCCGTGTTTCTCCGGTGATACGATCCCACTCATTGACGAACTGCGCAGGATGAAGGCGATAGGCGTGAACCCGTCGATAGACCTCCAGCCGATCTTCCTTGTTCATCAGTCCGCGCACGTTCACGCGGAGACCGAAACGATCCATGATCTGAGGGCGAAGCCGCCCTTCTTCGGGGTTCATCGAGCCGATCAGCACGAAGCGTGACCGATACGTCCCGGCCATCGCCCCGCGCCGGACGGTGTAGCTTCCCGCCGCCGCCGCATCGAGGATGGCATCAACAATTTCATCTGCCAGCAGATTGACCTCATCGATATACAGCAGATTGTTGTCTGCACGGGACAAAATGCCGCGTTCGAGCTTGACGCGCCCCTGCTGAGCTGCAACACGCTCATTAATGCCGCCGACCACATCTTCCAGGCGGGCGTTGAGCGGCAGTTCCACCAGCTTGACCGGCTCAAAGTGCGAGATCGGCTGGCCGCTGTGATACTTTTCATAACAGTCTGGATATAGATAGGCTGATGAGGGATGCTCCAGATCGGCAGGAAGCGCCCCGTCCTCACAATCGCTGACTTCCACGTCAGGCAGGATCTCTGTCAGGCTTCGCACCGCCGTGGTTTTTCCGGTTCCCCGTGGCCCGATCAGCAGGACACCTCCGATTGCCGGATTGATCACCGCGAGCATCAGCGCGATACGCATTTCATACTGGCCGACAAGCGCCATAAATGGGAAGGGGCGCGCGTCTGCAAGACCCGTATCCGCGGCAGGCGCTGCAAGGACGCGACGCGCCCCTGCCTGATTCAGAATCCGCAGCAGGACGGAATCTTCACCGGGCAGAATGTCAGAGCTTGAGATGACAGAGTCGTCAGTCATGTGGCTGTCAGTCAGCATCGGGCGTCAGGTCAGAGAGACGTTTGAAGATTTCCGGGTCTTCATCGAGCACGTCGAATTTATCGAAACCCAGTTCCGCGGTCTGTGGGGGAAGCGGTGCGCGCGCCGGCAGGTTAACGGGACGTGGTTGTTTTGGCGGGAGATGCTTCAGCAGGGGCGGGCGGGGAGAGGCGCGTTTGCGGACGATACGGCCGTCATGATAGATATTGCCGATCCATTCACCAGACGCGGTATAAACATCGTAGTTTTCGCCCATGAGGAAGCCGATATATTCTCCACGGGTATCGAAGATGAAGTTGTTGAGGATCACCCCATGCCAATCTCCCGGCGTGTCGTAGATAAAAAACGGCTTGTTTGGGTCGATGACGAAACGGCGCGATGACATATCCAGATTGTCCCAATCATTATGAACGCAGACGAGATCAAAGCTGATTGCATTATAGCAATGCTGTGACAGGGCAA
>SZPD01000288.1 GCA_030263515.1 Anaerolineae bacterium CFX9
CCGGAAATGCACCACTTCAACCGCATCAAGCGGCACACGCTGCCCGTCTACCTCATACACATAGCCCCGCACCCCGCCTGTGCCATCCGGCACGATGCTCACGCGGTCCGGCATCAGCGGAATGATCTCGCGCGGCTTGCCCACGGCATCACCCCCCAAAAACCAGTAGGAATTTCCGGCTAATTCCAGAAACCCAACGGTCTGTTCTATAAGTTCGAAACGACTGAAATGATCGTTCGGACTGTTCAGCAAGGAGAGCAGTGGGTGATCTTCCACTTCGATCAGGTTGTCCCGATCCCGCCGGTAGATGCGCAGCGGCACGAGCGCGCAGGCTTCAGCGATGCGGTTAACCGCCGTGTACACCCACGGCGACTGTGCGTAGACGCGGCTCGCCGAACCGAGGGAAAGCGCTTGCGTTGGGCTTACTTCCCGCGAAATCAGCATGCCGTGCGCCTGTGGCGACAATACTTGCGACTCGCGTCGCAGAAACCATTGGGCGATTCGTTTCATCATCAGTCCTTCTCCATGTTAGCGTTGAGAAAACATTGACATGAGCGCTACTCGGTATTCACGAATTTTTCGCTTGTTCTACTGTTCAGGATTGCACCAAGATGTGGTAATGTTTGGATGGAATGTTAAAAATTCGCGCTGGCGCAGGATGATCGGCAGCGCGGAGACCGGTTCAGGCGACATGATGACGGATAAATCTCGTGCCAAAGGACGGCGCAGGCAGCCTGCCGATCCTTCCAACGCACCCACCCAGCCCAGAAACCCCCTGCGGAATTTTTCCTCGGCGGTCAATCTGGCATCCGTGGTCGAAAACCTGCCGACGGGCGTGCTGATCGAAGACCCGGCAGGCATCATCCGCTACCTGAATCCTGAGTTCTGCCGCATCATGCAGATCGATGATCCGGCACAGTATGTCGACCAGCCGGGCGAAAAGATCGCGCAGGCGATCCGCAGCAACTTCCGCGACCCTGCTGATTTCATCGCCCGCACCAAGGCGATGTTCGCCGCCCAGCAGATCGCCCTGCTGCAGGAATTTGACCTGGCAAACGGCGGCTGTATCATCATCGAGTTCATCCCGATCGTCGAGAACGGTCAGATCGCCAACTACTTCTGGCATTACTTTGATATCACCGAGCGTAAACAGGCCGAACGGGAGTCGCAGGCGACGCACCAGAAGATCCAGCGCCTGCTCGACTATGCGCCGGTCATCCTGTTCGAACTTGACATCCACGGAACCCTGCTCCAGCTTGAGGGAAAAACGCCAACCGTCGCCGGGCTGCGCAAGGAAGACATTGTTGGAGCCAACGCCCAGCGGCTGCTCTCGCTGATGAGCGAGGAACAGGTTCAGTCGCTGATCGACAAGGCGCTGCTGGCTCACGCGATTCAGGGAGAGCAGACCGAGCTTGAGCTGGAGATCGGCGGGATGCACTATGAAGCGCGGATCACGCCCGCCTTTGATGCCGCCGGCAATGTTCAGGCGATCTTCGGCGTGGCGATCGATGTGACCGAGCGCTACCGCACCCAGGAAAAGCTGCGCCGCAGTGAAGAACGTTACCGCGCCATCATCGAGAACATCGAGGACGGCTATTACGAGGTCGATCTGCGCGGAAACTTCACGTTCGTCAACGAAAGCCTGTGCCAGATCGTCGGCTTCAGCCGCGAACAACTGCTTCACCGGGGCTACAGCGGCTATACCGACGCGGCAACTGCCGAAATGCTGAGGGAGACGTTCAACCACGTCTTCCGAACGGGAGAAGCCGTCCCGGCCATAGAGATCAACGTCATGCACAGCAGCGAGACGTATATCCCGGTCGAGATTTCGGTGCGTCGTATCGATGATGTGGACGATCAGCCCATCGGCTTCCGCGGCATCGTCCGCGATATCACCGCGCGCAAAGCGGCAGAAGCGGCCATCCAGAAGCGCATGAACCTGCTTGCCGTGCTCCAGCAGGTCAACACAGAACTGAGCAAGACGCTCGATTTCGACATGATCCTGTCCGTCGCGCTCACTTCTGCCATGTTCCTGAGCGATGCCAATGCCGGGCTGATCGCTTTTCTGGAGAAGGATCACCTGCGCATCGCCCGCTCGATCGGTTATGTGGTCGAAGGCACACTCACCCCCAAGCATCGTGTCTCGATCAAGCAGGGCGTGATGGGACGCGCTGCCCGCACCGGGCAGCCTCAGCTCGTGCAGGATGTCACGCAGGATCCGGATTATGTCGAAGCCCGCCGCAGCACCAGGGCGCAGATCAGCATCCCGCTGATCGTGCAGGATGAGATCATCGGCGTGCTGACGCTTGAGAGCAACGACCGGCGCAACTTCACGCCTGAAGTTTTTGAATTTCTGCAGGTGCTGGTGGCGCGCGTCAACGCCGGTATGGAGAAAGCCCGCCTGTACGAAACAGCGCAGAAGCAGGTGCGCGAACTTCAGGCGCTCAATGCGCAGCTCAGCGAGCTGGAGCAGATCAAGACCGACATGATCCGCGTCGCCGCGCATGATGTTCGCAGTCCGCTCGGCATCATCAGCGGCTTCCTGGGCGTCCTGCGCGCTGATCTCGACGGCATGCTCGATGCCGATCAGCGCGGCTACTTCGACACGATCGACCGCGCCGTGGAGCGTATCGCCCGCATCTCCAAAGACATCCTGTCGCTGGAACGCATCGAAGCGCAGATTCAGGGTGAGCGTCAGATCTTCAATCTCAAGACCGCTGTCCTGACCGCCGTCGATGACGCGCGCATGATGGTCAGCATGCACAACCAGACGCTGGAACTCAACCTGCCCGATACGCCGATCTGCGTCGATGCCGACCGCTCGGTACTGGCAGAAGCCATCGCCAACCTGTTCGGCAACGCCATCAAATACACCCCTGACGGCGGCAAGATCATCGTGCGCCTGTTCGTCGAGGATACGCAGGCTGTCCTTGAGATCGAGGATACCGGCTACGGCATCCCTACTGAGCTTCAGGATCGCCTCTTCCAGCCCTTCTACCGTGCCAAGAGCAAAAAAACGCGCGAGATCGAGGGAACCGGGCTGGGGCTTTACCTCGTCAAGAAAATCGTCGAGACCTACGGTGGCAGGATTCGCTTCCACAGCACGGATGGCGTCGGCAGTATGTTCGGCTTCGAGATGCCGCTCGCCCCACAGTCAGAGTGCTGACAGGTGATCCTCAGAAAGTCTCTGCAAAGGCGGCCCGGCTGGGGTCGCTTTTTTTGTTCCTGCGCCCGGCGAGCGTAGAGCAATCGCAGGTCAGCGGATCGGCGTGCCGCGGTGTATACACCTTCGGACACAATGCTGCGATGCGGAGACACGATCGATGACGGAACCACGCAAACGATTCGCCCTGTTCTCACTGCTGGCCGGGCTGGCGCTCGGCGTCGTCTGGCTGGTCATGTTCTGGGAGTCTGATCCCGGCGTCAATGTGCCGCTGTATTTCGCGCTGCTGACCGCTGTCATCCTGATCACGGCGCGGCTGGCGCGTACCCGGATTCACTGGCGCAATCTCTGGATGCTGATCCCGATGCTCTTCTTCGCGCTGATGATCGCCGTCCGTGATGGGGCACTGCTGATGCTGGTCAACGCGGGCGCAGGGCTGGCGCTAGGTGCGCTGGCGGCGCATTATCTGCCGCGTCGCCAGCCGCTGGATACCGAACCGCTCGGTGCGTATACAGGCGCTGTCATGGTGACCTCTGTCAGCATCAGTGTCTATCCGGCAGCAGAAGCTGTTGACGCATTCAGTGAGATGCGCCGTCTGTTCGATCAGGTGCGCGGCAGTGCCCGTGCCGTCGCCCGCGGTCTGGTTGTCACCGTGCCGGTAATCGTCGTCTTCGGCGCGCTGTTCGCCGCCGCTGATGCCGTTTTCGCCTCCTACTTTGACGGTCTCGCTGATCTGATCCGGCTTCCACAGAGTTTCGTCACGCAGGTTTTCTTCGCAGGCGCGGTTGGCTATTTCGTCTGCGGTACGCTTGCCTACACCGTGGCGCGCCGCACCCCCGTCAATCCACCGGTCAAACGAACACCAACACCGGAAAGCCAGTCCTATGATCCCTTCGATGATGTGCCGCTGGAAAACCTGCTCGATGCGCCGCCTGCCCGCAAGCCGAAAGGCTGGACACTCGGCATGATCGAAGCCGCGATCGTGCTGCTGGGCGTCAATGCGCTGTTCGCCATCTTCGTCCTGATCCAGTTCACTTATTTCTTTGGCGGGACGGTCAATCTCACCAGCCTGACCTATGCTGAATATGCGCGGCGCGGCTTCTTTGAACTGCTGGAGGTCTCGGTCATGACGCTGGGGCTGGCGCTCTGGCTCGATTTTGTCACCGTGCGCGCCAACCCACGGCAGCACCGCCTCTTCCGCGCGCTGTGTGTGCTGCTGGTTGCTTTCACCGGCGTCATCCTGATCAGCGCAGTGCAGCGTATGCTGCTCTACGAAGAGGCCTATGGCTTCACGCATCTGCGCGTCCTGACGCACGTCTTCATGATCTGGCTGGCGGTGATTTTTGGCTTCTATCTGCTCAGCCTGTTTCGGGTGCGTGAGCAGATCTTTGCGCTTGGCGTGGTGCTGTGCTGCATCGGCTATCTGGGCACGCTCAATCTGATGAATGTGGATCTGTATATCGCTGAGCGCAACATCGCCCGCTTTGCCGAAGGCGAGGAACTGGATACCAGCTACCTGCGCCATCTCTCCAGTGACGCAGTGCCAGCGGTGATCGCGCTGTTTGAACGCTCGCCGGAAGACAGCGACGCCCGTTACGACGCCGGTCAGTGGCTGGTATGGCAGCAGCGCCGCCTCACCCGGTTCGAGACCCCGCTGACGGCCTTCTTCTCGTACCACATCGGCATCGAAGCTGCCCGCGCCGCCATCGCCAGCATCGCCAACAAACTGCCGGAATATAATCCGTACTGGTCGGGCAGTTATCTGTCCGGCCGCTAGAGCAGATTGACACCATCCTCAGCTTTCCGGCGGGGAGTGAGATATACTGCCGTTCTACAAGTTCCCCGATCATGTTACACTCATCGAAAGGTAGGCGCTTCCTTGCAGGATAACTAATGGGTGTCAATCTGGACAAACCGCAGCGCTGGAAAGCTGATACTCAACTCTCTATAGATAAGTATAACCGCTGGTTTCTCCAATATGCGCCTGCTGCTTATCGGGAGACGCGCATACATGCCACAACCTACGTCGAGGATATTCTGAAGCACACTGATAACCTGCTCAATATCACTGTCGATATCTTGTTTCAGTATCCCGATGCTCTGCAGATGTTCCGCATGTCCACGGCACCTCCTGTTGCGCGTGATCGCCTGGCTGGGTTAGCGCATGTCTCCAGAGAACTGATCGAGCGGATGGAAAAACACAAACGTGTTCCAAGGCGAATGTCTGAAGCGATTCTGCGCGAACAGCTTGAGCGCATCATCACTATCGTCAAAGAGCTGCTCGATCAGGACATATTTATCTGGCTTGCAGATCGTCGCGAGCCAGGTTTAGACGAAATACATCGTGCATCAACTGTAGTAGCAGATCGTATCTGTGGCATGTTAACCGACCCCCTGATCCGCAACGCCCAGGAGAAGCGACAGCTTGAGCAAATTACTACTTGGCTTGAAGCGCGCGGATATGCACGTTCCGAAATCCGCAGCATAAACGATATGAAGCCAGGCACTTTCGCTCATCATGTCAATGTTCGCGCGATGCAGTCGAG
>SZPD01000289.1 GCA_030263515.1 Anaerolineae bacterium CFX9
TCTGCGGTGCGCAGGCACTGCCTGACATCAGGCGATCAGGGCAAGCTTGAGAGTACCTGGGAGAGGGCGTCGTTCAGATGCCCTCTCCACGTATACGCCCAAATGACTTCAGGTTCAGCGCAGGCGTGTCAGCGCGGACCAAACGAAAAAAAGCTTCATTGAGAGAACCATTCTTCTTGGGGAGGGATTGAATGACCGCTCAAAATCCCACGCAGTCCGTCGAACGTCAGGGAACACAGTTTCTCGTGTCCACCGTTCTCGCGCTCCTGTTCCTGGCGCTGACGATCGGAGCCTTTGGCGTCGTAATCAGCAATGTGGCTGCGGCAGTGGGCGAGGCTGAAGCCGGCGAGGATGCCGGAACCACGCTCCTGCGCTTTCTGAATGATTACGGCATCATCCTGCCGCTGATTCTGGTGGGGTTGGGGACCTATTTTGCCCAGCTCAGCCTGCGCCTGTACCGTCGTGAAGCCCGCGCGGCTGCCTGGGCACGCCAGCTTCTGCTCTGGGCCGGAGTGCTGATGGTGGTACTCGCCATTCAGGCGGCGGCATCCGCCAGCGGCCTTGTGGGCGGCTCGCTGGGGCAGGGGCTTCAGAATGCGCTGCCTTATGTGCTGGTCGCCGTCGTCGCCTTTGCTGCGTGGTGGTGGCTCGGTCAGAACATGCATGTATTTGCAGGCACAGAGACCCTCAGCGAAAGCAGCTCGCGCGCGGCATGGAACCTGCTGATTCCCACGCTCGTCGTGCTGATCGTGGTCGCCCTGCGCCCGCTCGAAAAGACGTTCATCACCAGCCTGACGGATGATCGCTTTGCTGATACGGCGGAAGGCCGCTGGGTGGGGCTGGATAACTACACCACGCTGCTGGCGTTCCGTTTTGACGCTGTGTCCTGCACCCGCGATGAAGCCGGAGCCTGCGTCGTCAACGCCGACGGCTCGATCGCTTTTCCACGTGTGCGCGATGTGGTGGACGAAAGCTATCTCAGTCTGCGCTTCCGCGAGGCAGGTGATTTCACCATCGGGGAAACCAAAATCGTCTTCAGCGCGCGGGATCAGAACTTCTTCCGCGCCGTCGGCAACACGCTGGTCTTCACCTTCTTCTCGGTCGTACTGGAACTTGTGCTCGGCCTGTTCGTTGCGATGGTGATCAACAGCAAGTTCAGCGGGCGCGGGCTGATGCGTGCCGCGATGCTGGTCCCGTGGGCAATCCCGACGGTCGTCAGCGCGCGTTTGTGGAGCGTCATGCTCCGCCCGGATTCGTCCGGCGTGATCAATCAGTTCCTGCTTTCGACGGGGTTCATCGCCACCCCGCAGGCGTGGCTGGCGAATACGTCGCTTCAGCTTCCTGCCATCATCGCGATCGATGTCTGGAAGACGACGCCGTTCATGGCGCTGGTGCTGCTGGCGGGTTTGCAGGTCATTCCGTCTGACCTGTATGAGGCGGCGGATGTGGACGGCGCAAGCAAGGTTCGCCAGTTCTTCAGGCTGACGTTGCCGCTGCTGCGTCCGGCAATCGCAGTGGCGCTCGTCTTCCGCACGCTGGATGCTGTCCGCGTTTTCGATGTCTTCAACGTGCTGTTCAGCGATGCGCGCCAGTCGATGGCGACTTATAACTACACGACGCTTGTCAATGGGCAGCAGGCAGGCTACGCCTCTGCCGTCGGGGTGGTGATCTTCCTCATCATCCTGATCTTCACCGTCCTGTATGTGCGTATTCTGGGGGTGAATGCCGAATGACCACTTATGCTGCTGCTCCAACGTCTGCGGCGGATGCTGGCAAGGCTGCGCGTGAGCTGCGCCGCCGCGCCGGCCGTGTCGGTTTCTGGCTGCTGGTCATCCTGATCCTCTTTTACACGCTCTTCCCGTTCTACTGGATGTTCGTCACGTCGCTCAAGACGGAAGCGGAACTGTTCGCCACGGCACAGTTCTTCCCGTCCGCGCCGACCATCCAGAACTACCAGTCGGTATTCTCCAATGATCAGTTCATCCGCAGCCTGATCAACAGTGCGTTCGTCTCGGCCACGACGACGATCCTCGCGCTGATGGTGGGCGCGTTTGCCGCCTATGCGCTGGGACGCCTGCAATTCCGTGGGCGTATGCTGATGATGTACGCCATCCTCGCGATGACCATGTTCCCGCAGATCAGCATCCTGTCCGGCTTGTTCAGCATCGTGCGCGATCTCGGTTTGTTCGGCTCGCAGGGTGCGCTGATCCTGACGTACCCGCTGCTCACCCTGCCGTTTACGGTCTGGACGCTGACCAGCTTCTTCAAGGGGCTGCCCGGTGAGCTTGAGCAGGCGGCGCTGGTGGACGGCGCAACAACGTTCCAGACGTTCTACATGATCCTGCTGCCGCTGACAGCGCCGGCGCTGGTCACGACCGGGCTGCTGGCGTTCATCAGCGCGTGGAATGAATATCTGTTTGCGCTGACGTTCACCGTGATCAACCCGGCGGCACGGACGGTTCCCGTCGCCATCGCGCTGTTCACGGGGCAGGTGCAGCGCCAGCTTCCACTCGGCGAGATCATGGCGGCCTCGGTCGTCGTCACTATCCCGCTGATCGTGCTGGTGCTGGTTTTCCAGCGGCGCATCGTCGAGGGACTGACGGCGGGCGCGGTCAAGGGATAGTTCGCAGCATCGAAGTCGGGCAAAGAGGGCGCACACAGGTGCGTCCTCTTTTGTTTTCGTGCCGGTTTAGGGGGATGCGGGTTTGACTGCGTGTGTGTGCTAGAATAGCGCCATCATGTACGTCCGGATCGGAAAGGACATCGTTTGAAGCATCCGTTTACACGGGCCAATCTCGCCGCCAAACACGTCATCATGGTGATCAGCGCCAAGGGCGGCGTTGGCAAGTCCACCACTACGGTGCATCTGGCGGCGGCGCTTCAGGCACGCGGCAGGCGGGTCGGCATTTTTGATGCGGATCTGCACGCGCCGAATATTCCGGCGCTGCTCGGCGTGCGCCAGAAACGAGACTTGACCGCGAGCCGTTCGCCGCTGGCGATGCTGCCCCTCGAAGCGCGCCCCGGCGCGGTGGATATGCGTTCGCTCAGACCTTATGAGCGCTATGGGCTGGCGGTGATGTCGCTGGGGCTGCTGGTCGGCGAGGAACAGGCGATCACGCCGGACTCTGCTGAGGCTGGCAGGGTCATGCATCTGCTGCTTCAGCGGGTGGACTGGGGCGACCTGGATGTGCTGCTGATCGATATGCCGCCGGGGACGGGTGAGCCGCTTTCCACTTTTCTGAGTGAGGGCGTGATCGATGAGGCGGTGATCGTCACGACGCGCGAACGGCTGGCACACATGGACAACGGCCGGCTGATCAGCCTGCTGGCGAAGAAGCGGCTGCCGATCCTGGGCGTCATTGAGAATATGACCCATGTCATCTGCCCGACATGCGGAGAACTGATCGAGCTGTATCCGGCTCCGGCAAGCGATCAGATCGTCTATGGCGCTGCGCCGATCCTGGGGGCAGTGCCGTTCGACCCCTCGCTGATTCGCCAGCATGGCGGGCGTCCGCTGCCGCTGCGCGATGCCGCCAGCCTCGATCCCCGTGCTCAGCGGGTAAATCAGGCGCTGATGGATGCGGCGGATAATGTGCTCGCCCGGCTGGACAGCGCCCATACCCTGCCCGCTGCCGCCTTCGATCTGCTGTCTGAAGATGATCCCTGCGAAGACTGCCCATGACCAAGACACGCATTCATCCACTGTCCCTGATCGTCGAGCCGGATGTTCCGGTAGAAGTGGAAGTCAGACCGTCCGGTGAATGGGTGCTGCGTCCGCGCGCCAGCGTGCCGATCACGGATGTTTATGCCGGCATGACGCCAGAGACGATCCGCCGGGACAAGCCGGTTCCGTTCACGCTGGAAGATCAGGCAGCGATCATCGACCCGCATATCAGCGGGCTGGAGTCGTCGTCACGCTACTATTTCTCGGTTACGCTGATCGACGGCTCGCGGTATATCACGGCGCAGCGCGTCCTGCCGCTGGAAGGCGCGGTCAATTTTCGTGATCTGGGTGGCTACCGAACGCACGACGGAAAATACACACGCTGGGGGCGGTTGTTCCGTTCCGGGATGCTGGCGCACCTGACGGATGCGGATGTTCGTTACCTTGAGGCGCTCGGCCTTCGGCTGATCTGTGATCTGCGCCTGCCGGAAGAAGCTGCTGAACATCCTGATCGCCGGTTGACGACTGCGCAGGGGCACAGCCATCCGATCGTGACCGAGACGAATAAGCTCAGGCAGATGTTCACCCTGCTGCGCTACCGAAGGCGGCTGGATCAGCTAATGCTCAAGGGCTATGTCAGCACGATGATCGACAAGAACGCGCGCACGTTTGGCGCGGTCTACCAGCATCTCGCCGATGCAGACAGCCTGCCGGCGGTCTTTCACTGTACAGCGGGCAAGGATCGCGCCGGGATGACCACCGCCATCCTGCTGCTGGCGCTCGGCGTGCCGGAAGATACGATTGCGGCGGATTATTCGCTCAGCAATCACTACTACGACAGCTTTGCCGATCAGGTCGCCTCACAGATGGCGCGGCTGGCAAAACTCGGCATCGATGCGGAAGCCTTTCACCCGATGCTGCTGGCAGATCCGAACACTATCCGCGGCGCTATCCGGTATCTGCTGGAAAAATACGGCTCTGTCGAGCGCTATCTGCATGATCAGGCTGGCGTCGATGAAGCGACGCTGGCGCGCCTGCGATCAAATTTTCTGGAATGAGGCGCGATGCTCACGGTTGCGACGGCGCTTCAACTCGACGAATTTCGCGGCGCGCACGTCGTCGCGGGGGAACGCGGACTCAGCCGTCCCGTTTCGTGGGTGCATGTCGTCGGCGTGCCGGATGCGGCGGAATGGCTCAACGGCGGAGAGCTGGTGCTGGCGACTGCCAACAATGTGCCGGATGATGCCGAGGGGCAGCGGCGTTACATGCAGGCGCTGGTCGATAAGGGGGTTTCCGCTCTGGTGATCACCGTGGGGCGCTATATCACACAGTCGCCCGCCGCCATGCGCGAGGTTGCCGACGCCCACGATTTTCCGCTGATCGAAATCCCGTTCCAGGCACGCTTCGTCGATATCGCCCGCGCGGCGAATCAGCGCATCGCCCAGGAAAATATGGCGATGACCGAGCGCGCCCTGCACATCAACCGCGTGCTGACGCAGCTTGTGCTGGAGGGCGGCGACCTGAGCCAGCTTGCCGAGACGATGGCGAGCCTGATCGGGCAGTCGATCAGCATCGAGAACGAACGCTTTGAAATTCTCGCCAGCCACAACGTCGCCCCGGTGGATGAAGCCCGCCGCTATACGCTGAGCGAAGGACGGACGAATCCGCAGCTTCTGAACGCGCTGGAGCAGATCGGCGCGCTCGAACGGCTGCGCAAGGTGCGGCGGCCGGTGTATCTGCCGCAGATGCCGGATGTGGGGCTGGAACTGGAACGCATTCTGGCCCCGATCGTCGTTCACGATGATATCTACGGCTACATCTGGATCATCGCGGATGATCGCCCGCTCAACGATCTCGATCGGATGGCGATCGAAAGCGGGGCGATGGTGGCCGCCTTGATGATCCTGTATCAGGAAGCCAGCCAGAACGCGGAAGCATCGCTCAAGGGTGGGCTGCTGTCTCAACTGATTCAGGGGGATACGCGCAGCGAGACGGTGCTGGTCGATCAGGCGCTGCGTTATGGCGTC
>SZPD01000290.1 GCA_030263515.1 Anaerolineae bacterium CFX9
GCTACTGAATGACACTATCGGTTATATATCGATTTTCAGAATCGTGCTGGAGGAAAAACAAGCCCGGATGCAGGGTCGGCAGTCCTGCCATCCACCATCTCAATGTAGGAAAGTCCAGCTCACAGCGGCAGCGTGAAGGCAAAACAGCCGCCGCCCGCCTGCGCCGACGGAACAGCCCAGACCTTGCCGCCGTGCGCCTCGATGATGCTGCGCGTGACCACCAGCCCAAGACCCGCGCCTTCGATACGCTGACGCTTGCTCGCTTCAGTGCGGTAAAACGGCATGAAGACCTCTTCGACCTCGCGCTCGTTCAGCCCGCCGCCCTGATCGCGGATGATGACCAGCGCCGACGGAAAGCGAACGCCAGCCGGCGCGTGATCGATGAGCGCCTCCAGCGCTGCTGCGTCACGCACCTGCGCAGACTGTACGGAAATCACGGTGTCTGGCGGGCTGTATTTGATGGCATTGGCGATCAGGTTGATCAGCACCTGCACCACACGATCGTGATCCGCATGAATCGGCGGCATGTGATCATCCAGATCGAAGACCAGCCGCTGATGCCGCGCGCGATACTGAACCTCAAGCTCGACGGCGACATCGAAGATGACATCCGCCAGATAGATATCCTGCCGGTGCAGCTTGAGTTCTCCGGCTTCGACGCGGGTGATATCGATCATGTCGTTGACCATCCGGCGCAGACGCTGCGCGCCAGACAGGATCGTGCTGGCGTATTCGCGGGTGGTGTTGTTGGTCGCTGCCTGATCATCTTCAAGGATCATCTCGGCAAAACCCTGAATGCTCTGGAGGGGCGTCCGCAGTTCATGCGAGGCACGCGCCAGAAAACTCGCCCGCAGACGCTGGGCAGCGCGATCGGCGGTCACATCCGTGAAGATATAGACGCGCCCCAGAATGTTGCCCCCCAGATGCCCGCGCTCATAGACTGGCGCGCTGTACCAGGCGATCTCGCCGGGCACGCCGCTGGGAAACACCAGCGAAAATTCCCCCCGCCAGAGCGAAGGATCGCTGACGCGCCGTTCCAGCCATTCAGTGCGCAGTTGACTGCGCACTTCATCCGGGATGTGCATGTGATCGATGATCTCGCCCAGACTGAGCTTGAACGGCGCTTCGATCAGCAGCGAAAACATCTGGATGAAGCGCTCGTTGACCACGCGGACGCTGCCGCCCGGATCGCGCGTCGGCAGCACATACATCACGCCATCGGTCACGCCATCGAGCAGCGCCGAACGCCCCTGAAGTTCACGCAGGCGCTGCTGCTCGACGTTGAGCATGGTGATCTTGAGCGAGATCAGCTCTGCCATGAGCTGAAACGTGGAAAGCTGCCGGCGGGTGAAGCGGTGATCCTCGCGCATGCCGAAGCCGATCAACCCCAGCAGCCCCTCGCGCGAGCGCAGTGAAAGGACCATGGCAGTGCGGATATGCGCGCCGCGCAGGAAGCTCGCCGCAAAGGGATCGATGTTTTCCAGGTACAGCGGAACGTTGCGGATGACGATCTGGCGATCCTGCTCCAGGCGTTCCAGCAGCGGGCCATAGCGGGCCGCTGTAAAGCCGAGCTTGGTAGCGATCCCGCTGCCCCGCTCATAATCCCACGTGCCCGCCACGCGCAGTTTTTCAATCGAGTCGATGGTATGACTGTCGTCAGATAAATCCTGACGATACTCATAGAGCAGGATGGCGCAGGCAGTAATGCCGTCCGCGGCGACAAAATCGACGATCGCGTCGAGCGCCTGCTGATACGTGCCTGCCTGGTTGACCGCTTCCGCCGCCCGCCCCAGGTCCTGCCCGCGCCCAAGATTGATTTCGAGCCGTTCTTCGAGGATGTGCCGATCCAGCAGCGCCTCGATCAGATCGCGCTGATAGCGAAATTCTGTCCACGCCGGGTATGTTTCTCCGTCCGGCACGGGCAGATCCTGCGGATCGAACAGCATCAGCACGCCGGCGGTGAGGATCGGATCGTCTGGCGAGCCGCGATAATACTGAAGCACCTGCGGGACCTTGATCGGGTCTGCCCATGCGCGCGCAAAACCAAGCGCGGCGGAAAGTTCGCCATCGCCCGCCGACAGCCAGCGCGGCTCGTCTGCCGTCAGCCAGTCCGCGCTGAGGTGCTGGCAGTGCTGCCTGATCGCTTCATCTGCGGCAGGGCCTCGTTTCGTCCACGTCGCAAGGACGGTGTTCCCCTGCGCAGCCGGCACGACCAGACAAGCGCCGGCCGCGCCGCACACTTCAGAGAGATCGCGCAGGGGACGCTCAAACAGCGGTCTCGTCACGATAGCTTCCCCGATATCCGTGACGCGCACTACCCGTCGCTGTTCTCCTCACTGAAAGCGCCATCCTGAGGCCGGATGGTGAACATGTAGCCTGTGCCGCGCTCGGTGCGGATATAGCGCGGATGATGGGAATCGCGCTCCAGCTTGCGGCGCAGGCGGTGCATATGCACGCGCAGGGTATCCTCGAAAACATCCTCGCCGGGCCAGACGCGCGCCAGCAGCATCCGATTCTCGACGACGCGGCCTGCGTTGCGCATCAGCACATGCAGCAGGATCGACTCCGTCGGCGTCAGCGTGATCGGCGCGCCATCCAGCCAGATACGGTTATGCGCAAAATCGACGCTCAGCGTTTCGTCAAGCCTGATGACCGGCTCAGCGGCATAGTCGAGGCTGGGCATCCGGTTGAGGACGACCTGAACCCGTGCCGCCAGCTCGCGCATTTCAAACGGCTTGACGACAAAATCCTCTGCGTATTTGCGCAGCCCTTCCACCACCGTATCTGTATCATTGGTAGCGGTGATGAAGATGATCGGCACATCTGCCATGCTCTTGAGCCGGGCGCTGATGTCGAATCCGTGCATGGTGGGCAGCGCCAGATCGATCAGGGCGAGATGAGGCAGCCCGTGCGCCTCCACGAACGCCAGCGCGTCCGGCCCATCGCCAAACGGAACGACCTCATAATCGTGACGGGTGAAATAATCATGGATCAGCTTGTTGATATCAGCATCATCTTCCACGACGAGGATGCGAGTTTTTCCCATGGCAGCGCCCTTTTGCGATCACATCATGCGATGAATGGACAGCGAGCAGTCATCGCAGCGCGGTGAATGAGGATGACGATCGCACCGCGATCCGAGCTTGCGTAATCCAATTGTAATAATTCATATTGTAACAATTCCGTGACAATTGTCAAAGGAAATTTGTAAAATTCTCACGCGCCGATTACGTCCTGCTCACATTCTGGCGCGCTGAGCCGTCTTCCTCTTGTTGAAGCCCTGCCGCTCGTGCTATGGTACTGCCTATGACAAACGATCAGGATTACGCAGACAAGCTCCATGCAGAAGCCGCGCACTGGGGCAGCATTTCGCTGGAACAGGCGGAAACCACGCCGCCTGACTGGACGTACCATCGCAGGCTGCGTCATAACCGGCTGATCCATGGGGCGACCATCGACGCCCTGCTCGACCAGATTCAGCCCGGTATGCGCGCGCTGGAGCTGGGCTGCGCGTCCGGCTGGCTGACGCTGGCGATGGCGCAGCGCGGCGCAAACGCAACCGGCGTCGAACTCAGCGAAGACTCGCTGGCGGTCGCGCGCGGTTACTATGCGCGTGTGCGCGGGCAGGTGGCAGGCAGTGTGACCTACCAGCAGGCGGATGTGAATACCATCGAGCTTGAGCCGGATGCCTGGGATGTGATCGCCGTCAAGGGCACGCTGCATCATCTGGTCAACGTGCAGCACGTGATCGAGCAGATCGCGCAGGGGCTGAAGCCGGGCGGCCTGCTGTGGGTGGATGACAGCGAAGGCGACGAGCATATCCGCAGCGTGCTGGCTGCCGGGGCGCTTTGCTTCGTGCTGCCGACTCATACTTCTTACCGGGACAAACTGCGTGCGCTGCTGCGCTTCGGGGCTGCGGCTCCGTCACGGGTGCGCGCCAGCATTCAGGCGGAAGGCCTGTCGCCGTTTGAGGGCATCAGCCGCGAGCAGAGCTGGCGACAGTTGATCGCCGGCCGCTTCATCCTTGAGCGCGTCGTGCCGCATCCCTCATTCACCGGTTACGTCAGCGCGCAGGTGCGCCTGCCCGACCGAGTGGCGCTGCCGATCCTGTACCTCATCCGCGCCGTCGATCGAGTCCTGACGCGGCTCGGCATCGTGCGCAATACCGGCTGGATCCTCTTCGCCCGCAAACCGGCCGCGTCCTGAGCCAGCGGCTCACCCATTCATCGGCTGCGCGCCCTTGACCTCGCGGAAGCCGTGGCCGTATGCAGTATGCCCATGCCCGATGACCAGAAACGCCCGTGGATCGATCGCCAGCACCAGCCGGCGCAGCTCGTTGACCTGCGCGCGCCCGATCGTAACGTAGAGGACGGTGTGCGGCTGATCGGTGAACATGCCGCGTCCTTCCCAGCCGGTCACGCCGCGCCCCATGCCTTCCAGGATGGCGTCGGCGATCTCGCGCGGCTGATCGGTGATGATCACGGCGGTGCGGATCACGCTCGGCCCTTCCAGCGCGTAATCGGTAGTGGCGGCGGCGACATACAGCGCAACCATCGAGAACAGCGCGCCTTCCCACCCGAAAACCAGCCCGGCGATCAGGATGACGATGCCGTCGGTATAGAGCGAGCTGGCGCTCAGCGGTGTGCCGAATTTCATCTGGAGGATGCGCCCCAGCGTCGATGTGCCGCCGAGCGTGCCGCCCGCCCGCAGGATGATGGCGCTGCCGATACCGGTCAGGATGCCGCCGAACAGCGCGTTGAGCAGTACATTGTCACTGACGCCTTCTGGCGGGAAATAGGGCGTGAGCGTGTCGATCATGAGCGAATAGACCAGCACGACGAAGATCGTTCCGGCGACGACCTTCCAGCCGCCGAGCATCCGGTATGCCAGGTACTGAATCGGGATATTGCCGAGGATGACGATGATGCCGATCGGCAGATCGAACTGCGCGTTCAGGATGATGGCGATGCCGGAGATGCCGCCCGGCGCGATGTTGAACGGCGCTTCGAAGACGATCACGGCGATGGCATTGAGCAGCGCGCCGAGGACGAGCAGCACGATCTGGAGAGTCAGCGAGATGGCGCGCTGGCGGGCAGAGCGCTTGGGACGAGGGACGGTCATAGGCGCGGCTCCCTGGTGGATGCGATTCTGCGGATAGTCTAGCAGATGACGGCAAAAAAGCGGCACTGCGGGACGCGCGACCGCCGGAAACCGGGACTGGCATCGCGCCCTCTGCATCATTGGCGGCAGGACGGTTTAGGCTGCCTGTGCGCCTGAAATTTACCTTCCCATTTTGGCTTTCGCGCGTCTTCCGCTACGATCAGGAGGCATATTCTGGCTGCAAGGAAAGCGTGAACCGACATGGACTTTTCGATCCCCGCCCACGTTCAGGAAATCGTCAGCCGCGTTCGCCAGTTCATCGAGACCGAAGTCATCCCGCTGGAAAAATTCAGCGATGCTACGCCGGATGGACCGCCCGCTGCGATGATCCACGCCGTGCGCGCCAAAGCCAAAGCCGCCGGGCTGTGGGGGCCACAGCTCGCGGCCGAGCAAGGCGGCATGGGTCTCTCGCTGACCGAGATCGTGCCGGTGTTCGAAGCCGCCGGGCGCAGCCATCTGGGTCCGCTGGCGCTCAACTGTGCCGCGCCGGATGAGGGCAACATGCATCTGCTGCACCTGTTCGCCAAC
>SZPD01000291.1 GCA_030263515.1 Anaerolineae bacterium CFX9
GCGCATCATCTGTGGCGCTGGATTGATGAGTGCGCGCACGATTGGGCTGCCGAACTGGGTTTCACGCTGATCGATCCGCCGAAGCTCAAGCCGTTTGACGAGGCGCTGATCCGCAGCCTGGACAAGGCAATCTTCAGGGCGCTTCGCCATTTTCATGATTCGTCGCAGGATCGAAGCTTTCAGGAAACGCGGCCGTTTCTGCTGCTGCGCGGTCTTATCCTCTCTGCAGATCATTCTGCATCTGCGGGCGTGACCGCATTCCCCGATATGCCGCTGACACGTGCAGTCGCCGAAGGCGCGCTGAGCCATCGCCAGCCGCGCGATCACCAGGTTGCCGCCGCACTCGCGGATGAAGGTTCAGCTATCCTTGCTGCGCCGACGGGCAGTGGCAAGACTGAGGCAGCTATGCTGTGGGCGGCCAGCCAGCTCGAAAAACGCTCATCATCGCGGCTGTTCTATACCCTGCCATATCAGGCCAGCATGAACGCCATGTACGCGCGGCTGTCCGGGCAGGTGTTGGGACTCTCACCAGAGGCAGTCAAGTCTGGCAGCATGGATCTCATCACGATCCGCCACAGCCGCGCGCTGCTGAAGTTCTATCAGGATATGATGAGCCTCGACGAGCAGGAGTCTCATCACGCCAGCAAGCAGGCGCGGTGGATGAACAACAAGGCAGATTTGAATGTCCATCCCATTCAGATCTTCAGCCCCTATCAGATGTTGAAAGTGGCATACAGCCTGAAAGGGTTTGAAGCGCTGCTGCTCGATTACACTGATGCGCTGTTCATCTTTGACGAGATCCACGCTTACGATCCGAAACGGCTGGCGCTGATCATCGAGTTGATGCGCTGGCTGCGCGATGGTTTCAACGCGCGCTTTCTGATCATGACCGCGACCCTGCCGCCTATGCTGACCGACAAACTGATGGACGCGCTCTCGCTGCAGGTGATCACCGCAACGCCGGAGGAATTCGTCCGCAGCCGGCGTCACAGGGTTGAGATCATTGATGGGCGGCTGATCGACTCCATCATCGAGCGCGTCAGCCGAGAGTGGCAGGTGGGGCACACCATACTCATCTGTCTGAACCGCGTTGCCGATGCGCAGAAAGTCTACCGGCTTTTGCGGGATGAACTGGAGATCAGTAAAGACGACATCGTTCTGCTGCACAGTCGTTTCAATGGGCGCGATCGCAGCCAGAAGGAAGCAAAGCTGCTCGAACGCGCTGGAGTCGGGCGGGCAAGCCGTATGCCGTTCATCTGTGTGGCAACCCAGGTCGTCGAGGTCAGCCTGAACGTGGACTTCGACACGATCTATACAGACCCTGCGCCCTTAGAGGCGTTGATTCAACGCTTCGGCCGTGTCAATCGCGGCCGCGATCAGCAAAGCGGAACGCTGCCGGTCCATGTGTTTCGCCAGCCGAGTGCAGAAGGCGAAAAGCCATTCCTGCCCTATTCGCAGTCTTTGGTCGAAAGCAGCCTGCGGGTCCTCGAAGCCTACTGCGGCGGCGGGCGCGAAATTGATGAGGCGCTGGTGACCCAGATGCTCGGCGAAATTTACAGCGGAGAGACATTAGCGGAATGGGAAAACGAGTACAAGAAAAGCGCAGACGAATTTGTGACTTCAATTCTCGGTACGATCAGGCCTTTTGAGTCCGCAGATATAGGTATGCAGCAAAAATTCTACAATATGTTTGACGGAATTGAAGTCGTGCCAAGCGCATTGTTACCCGAATACGAAGATGCCCGTCACAACAGACAATTTCTGGAAGCGACCCAGTATGCGGTCAGTATTCCATACCGAACCTATAAGGAGTTCAGAGATTACTGCCTGATTACGTCTGCCAGAGAACTCGAAGGAGATTTCTTCGACCACATCGACGTGGAATACAGCGACGAGTTTGGACTGGACATCGACGGGGCGCGTCAGGCTGCCAGGCAAAACCGTGAACTTGCCCCCTGGGAGGATGCTGAATGAACCGTATCTATGCTCGAACCGACTCGCGCTTCCTGATGCAGGGCGTGACTGTGCAGCAGCTCCGTTTCCGCGTGCGCGCTGACGAAACGATCATCTTCGAGAATGAGCCGGGTGCAGCGCTGCGCGGCGCATTATATGAAGCGATATCGAAAAAATTCTGTTCAGAGATGTTCTCTGTCGTTACCAGACAGCCCCATCATCAGGAAGTCTGCCCTGTCTGCTGGCTGTTAGCCGCTGAATACCCTGATGCCCGGCGTGGTCAAAACGTTCCCCGCCCGCTTACGCTTCAACCACCCATTAATCAGATGACATTCACCCGCGGTCAGGAAATGCGGTTTGGTGTTTCGCTGATCGGAAAAGCCCAGGACATGCTGCCCTATGTCGCAAGGGCAGTCCAGAATATGGGACGTATCGGAGTAGGGCGGGGGCGTGGACGCTTTAGCCTGCTTGGAATAGATGAGGTTCACCCTCTTCTTGATACCGAGCGGGTCATTATGGATGGTCAGACGATCAAACGTCCCACGCTCAAAATCACTGCTACCACCGTCCATGATGTGGCAAATTCACTTCCAGATCATGCAGTTACATTAGAAATGCTTACGCCGCTTCGCCTGACTGCACAGGCAGGCCTCCTCAAAAAAATCCAGCCGAGCATCTTCTTGCAGCGCCTTATCGAACGCTGCCAAAACCTGGCTGAGCATTACGCTGAGTATGGTGCAGATGACGAACGTCCAACCCGCCACGATTGGCTGGCAGCACAGGATGCTCTGCTGGAGACCGCGGCGACGCTGCATGTTGGCTATGATGACACCATCTGGGTAGAAGCATTCAGCGGAAGCCGTCGTACCAATCATATCTCACCGATCAGTGGGCTTGTCGGGCGCGTCCGCTGGGAAGGCAGCATCAGCCCAATCCTGCCCTGGCTTTTGTGGGGATCTGCGCTTCACGTTGGCAAAAATGCTGTTAAAGGGTCAGGCTACTATCGCGTGATCTTTGCAACATAAGCAGCAATTGTCCTCGCAAGTGTTGCACTACCTGCAACACCCGGAGTGTATGCTTGGGGTATCCAGACGTATTCGGGAGACTCCATCATGCCCAGGGTTGAGCACCTCTTTGTGGAGCAGTTTGGTTCGTTTGTAGGGAAATACAGCGAACGGATCATCGTTACGGTTAAGGGAGAGCGTGTTCAGCAGGCTCCCCTGCTGTACCTGCAATCCGTTACCATAGCCTCAGATGGGGTGAGTATTTCCAGTGATACAGTTTCTGCCTGCTGCGAACGCGGTATCCCCATCTTTTTCGTCAATGGATATGGAAGCTCAGTTGCAAGCCTGTATGCAGCCGGATTGAACGGCACTATCCTGACACGGCGCGAACAACTGCGCGCTTATGATGACAAGCGCGGTGTCCATCTCGGCTGTGCCTTTGCCGCCGGAAAAATTGAGAATCAGGCTGTCACCCTGAAATACTTTGCCAAGAATCGGCGGGATACACCTGTGGGCAAGCGATTGATCGATGCCAGCGCCGCAGTGCGTGATCACATCGCCCTGATCGATCGTGCCACATCAGCGCAGCGCATTGAAGATGTGCGCGAGCTGCTGATGGCCGCCGAAGGTGGGGGAGCGAGAGTGTACTGGGATGCGGTACGAGAGATCGTCCCGGAACAATATGGCTGGAAAAATCGTGAAACACGGGGTGCTACTGATCCTGTGAACAGCCTGCTGAATTATGGCTATGGAATCCTTCGCAGCCAGGTGGAACGAGCTGTGATGTATGCGGGGTTGGACCCCTTTGGTGGATATGTTCATGCAGATCGCCCCGGCAAACCGAGCCTGGCACTTGACCTGATTGAGGAATTTCGCCAGACCGCTGTCGATCGGGTCGTGGTCGGGCTGGTCAACCGGCAGTTCACGGTTGAGCAGGATGATCAGGGAATGCTCAGTCTGGATACACGAAGGACGTATGCAGGACACATCCAGGCTCATCTGCAAACCAGCGTGCGTTACCACGGTCAACAAATCAGGCTTGCCCATGTCATCCAGTCTCAGGCACGTGAAATCGCTGCTTATGTGAGAGGCGATCGTCTGACCTATGAACCCTATAAGGCAGGCTGGTAATCGCAAGTTATGCATGTCTTGCTCATCTATGACGTCAGCCATGATGGAACACGCGCCCGGATCGCACGAACTTGTGAGGATTATGGTCTGGATCGTCTGCAATTTTCTGCGTTTGGAGGCGAACTATCGAAGCAACTTCAACGTGAGCTGATGCTACGCATTAAGCGGCTGATGAAAAACAGGTATGGCATTGTCACCTTGTATCCGATTGGTCAGGAAGCGTGGGAAGCACAAATCGAGGTGCGAAATGAATACACTGAAGACGAGCCTTGAACGCCCGTTTATCGTAGAAAACCTGAAGCAGTTTGTATATTGCCGGCGTATCGTATTTTTCGATCGCTGTATGCCCGGCATACGTCCCCGTACCTTCAGCATGGATGCCGGACGTGAAGATCATATGGATGCGAAGCGCAACGCAAGAAGACGTTCATTTTCTCAGATGGGTTTTGAAAGCGGCCGACGTGAATTTGACGTGGAAATTCTGGATGAAAGTCTCAATCTACATGGAAAACTCGATGAGGTAGTGACTACCGATTCGGGCGAGGTCATGCCGGTCGAATACAAAAGTTCGACAAAAATCTCTGACAATCACAGACTTCAGGTGTTTGCGTATGCCCTGCTGCTTGAAATGAGTCGGCAGGTCATAGTCGATCGAGCATATGTTTACCTTATTCCACTGCGAAAAGCCCGCATCATGTCGATCTCGCCTGAAGACAAGCAGCTTGTCAGAGATATGTTGTCAGAACTCAACGACATGATAGCCAGAGAGTCCATGCCTGCACCGACGCAGGTGCGTTCAAGATGTCAGGGTTGTGAATTCAGACGCTTTTGCAACGATGTCTGACGAAACTCCCGAAATTCATGTTTCCCAAACTCCGCACAGCGACTTGCAGAATGCTTATTTTGAGGGAAGGTTGAGAGAGGACGAAACTCCATGAAGATTCCTGACTTTGAACAAGTTGCGAAAAATGACCATCGCACATGCTATTTTAGAAGAGAATGATGGTATGATGTACGCATCAGAAGGCGGTCTGTGGCTCTAAAATGGGGTTGCAGGTCAAATCAGACGGATTACTTTGATATAGCAGCAGGCGGCTTCACTTGTATCGACCCGACTGAGGGTACTGAAACATTGAGTTATTACAGGCGTCACGAGAAGATCACGAGGCTACACTTGTATCGACCCGACTGAGGGTACTGAAACTTTGATCTCGGCGCTCTGGCTGCTGCGTTTACAAGCTTCACTTGTATCGACCCGACTGAGGGTACTGAAACAATGCAGATCGACGCCTGTCCAGATGGTGTATTGAAGCTTCACTTGTATCGACCCGACTGAGGGTACTGAAACCTTTATTGATACGCTGCCCTTCTCATGATGATTGAGCTTCACTTGTATCGACCCGACTGAGGGTACTGAAACTAGCGACCGCCAAGCCAGGCCACGCGGAAATTACGCGCTTCACTTGTATCGACCCGACTGAGGGTACTGAAACTATATCCAGAGTTGCCAGGTCAGGAGGCTGAATTGTGCTTCACTTGTATCGACCCGACTGAGGGTACTGAAACATA
>SZPD01000292.1 GCA_030263515.1 Anaerolineae bacterium CFX9
GGATCCGGATTGAACGAATAGATACGATGATTTCCATCCGGGCGCACCTTCACCAGTCCGACTTCCTTCAATGCGTTGAGATGTTCGCTGACACTAGGCTCCTTGATGCGGAGCATCTCGGCAATTTCGCGCACGGTGCATTCTCCACTGGCGAGAATACCGATGATCTTCAGGCGATTTTCATTGCCCAGTACCTTGAAGAATTCGACCAGCGCATTCAATTCCTGCTGACTCATGGATAGCACCCTCAGGTGATTAGGAACACCCCTAATTAGGCAAAAATCTAATTAGAAGTTTACCTAATTACCTGCTGCTGTCAATATGCAAAAAAACGGGCGGTCTCGTTTTGAGATCGCCCGTCAGGTACATGAACTGAACACGCTAGAGATTCAGATCGCCTTCTCCACCAGCATGGAAGTGCGCCAGCATCGCCTCGGCAACCGACTCTGCGGAGGCGGCTCCCTTCGGAATACTGAAGGGGACATTCTGCCAGAATGGCGTATCGACAGCGCCCAGCCTGACAAGACAAAAACGCAGCCTGCGATTTTCCCGGCGCAGAACCACCATCATCGGTTCCAGTGCTGCCTTTGCCGCCGCATAAACACCGAATTTCGGCAGGGTGATCCTGTCGATATATGCGCCTATTGCCATAAACATCCCGCCCTCCCGCAGCAGCGGAAGACTCACCGCAGCAGCCCGCTGCACGCCCATCAGATTGGCATCTACCACTGCCTGAAGCATACCCGGTTCGATCTGATCCACAGGGGAAGCATGCATCACGCCTGCCGCATAAACGATCAGATCGACCGCGTTTGTCCTGAGCGCCACCTGATAGGCTGCCTGACGAAAGCTGTAGTCATCTGCGGCGTCGAACTCAAGCAGCAGATCCGCATTCGCCGGCAGTCTGTTTTCCTGCCTGCCAGCAGCAAAAACTATCCATCCCTCTCGCTTCAGGCAGTTCGTCAGCGCGCTGCCGATGCCGCCGCTTGCTCCCCAGATGAGTGTTGATGGCATTTCTGAGGCTACTCCCTGCTGGCAGACTGAACGGCGCGCGCCGCCGTCAGCAGATCCCCTATCGGCGGGTGATCTGCCACATCGCGCCCATAATACGCATAACGAATTATCCCCTGCCGATCGACGATAAACGTCCCCGGCAGCATCCGCGTATTGCCCGTCACCCGTCCGCCGACATGACCACGGGCAAAGGCGCGCGTTGCGCTCATGATGACATTGGGATTGAGAAGCTGGGTGATGTCACCTTCCTGCAAGCCATATTCCCTATAGGATGCGGCGTCCTTGTCGGTCAGGCAATACAGCGAGGGCGCAAGCCGTCCACAGAAATGAACCGCATGTTTCGGCTCCCCTATCCCGACAGCGATCAGCTGCAACCCTGCCGCTTTCAATTCTGAGTGATGCTGCTCAACCTGAGCAAGCCATTCGCGACAGAATGGTCAGCCGAAGTGACGCAGGAACGTCAGCAGGGTTGGTCCGCTGCCCCAAAAGGACGCCAGCGATACACGATTCGACTTCGGGTCGAGCAGATCAAAATCCGGCGCGGCATCCCCCGGTTCGAGGCGATAATTTCCCATTGGTTGATTCCTCCGTCAGCTCACCGCTACGCCTGCCGCGGCGTCAGCGTTCCGCCGCGCGGCGTCTGGATGACATAGCGAATGATGGCAGCCGCAGCTACAAGCGCCGCCATCACACCTGCCGAAAGCACGATGGATCCCACATCCGAGTGACGTGAAATAATGCCGACAAACGCCCAGACGATCACCGCCGCATAGGCAACATCACGGTGAAAGTAAGCCAGCGCAGCGGCGATCAGCCCTGCCACCACCAGCATGATCACGCCCCAGGTCTCATACGAAAGCCCGAAACCATCCCAGTTGGCGGCAAAGAGCGCGTAGGTGAAGTTGGCGACCGTCGCCACCGTGATCCAGCCAAGGTAAATGCTGAACGGGATGCGTGTCGTCCATCGTTCCACGTTCGAAACTGGCGTGCCATCCCGCAGGCTGCGGTAGGTGACGATCAGCGATGCCAGCAGGACGAGCATGGCAACCGTGCTCAGCCAGAACTGCTCGTAGTGAAACAGCACCAGCCAGACACAGTTGGCAATGCAGCCAGCGACAAACCACGGCGCGATCCGCTTCAGCCGGGGATTTTCACGCTGGGCGGGGCGGGACTGAAAGATGGAATAAGCGATCAGCCCCAGATAAATGATGCTCCACACGCTGAAAACATAGTTTGCAGGCAGAAAGTAATTGTCTGCATAGCGATTGGCGATTTCAGCGCTCGTTTGTCCGTTGAACGGGATCGCCTGTGATAGCGCGTTGACGACGATGGTTGCGATCACCGAAATGGTCACGACCCACTGACGCAGAACTCCGCTGTTCATAGTGACTTGCTCTCCTCAAGGTATGATTACTGCGCACCGGCAGGCAGGTTTGCCAGGAAATTCAGCAGATCGCGGTTGAACGCCTCCGGCTGCTCCTCCATGGGCAGATGCCCTGTCTGCGGATAGACCACAAAAGTGTTGTTGGGCAGCAGATCACGCAGGCGTTCCCCGGCGCTGATGGGGACCCACGTATCATCCTCTCCCCACACGATCAGCGATGGCGTGGTAATCTGTGCCAGATCGCTTTCCGTCAGCGGCGCATCGCCGAAAGATGCCCCGCGCAGAATTTCGATCAGCGCCTCATCCCAGCCCTGAACGCGAAGCTGTTCCTGATAGCCCGCGGCGACCTCATCGGTAACAAACTCAGGATCGTAATAGGCACTGCGCTGCATGCTGGTGAACATTTCCGGCCGCACAAAGGCGCGCAGTCCCAGCCGCGCCCACCAGTTGACCGGCGGAAAAGCCAGAAGCTGATTGACGAACGACGGAATCCCCATCGCATCATTGAGCCGGGTGCTGCCAGAGCCGTTGGAAGGCGTCGTTTCGGCAATCCGCACCGCGCCATCGACAAAGACCAGCCCATCCACACGATCCGGATAGAGCGCTGCAAAATAACCGATCACGCCGCCGCCCATGCTGTGTCCCACCAGCACCGCCCGCTGAACGCCTACCCGGCTCATAAAGGCGGCTGTAAATTCTGCCTGAGCGCGCTGGGAATACGGGATCCCGTCACCCGTTTTTGCGCTCAGCCCATAGGGCGGGCGATCGAAGGCGATCACACGGTAACCCGCCTGAGCAAGCGGCTGAATCTGCTCGCGCCACGAGAACGTTGAACCGCCCCAGCCATGCAGCAGCAGAACAGGCGGCGCATCGGGATCCCCTGCCTCGCGCACATAGGTAGATAAACCGTTGACCTCAACAAAACGTCCGTCCGGCTCGGCAAGCACGGATGCCTCGACACCGACCGGCGGCAGCGGAATCAGCATAGGTACGACAAAGATCAGCAGCGCAAGCACGATCAGGATACGAACAAGCCAGCGTTTCACGGGTTTGCTTCTTTCTGCGCCTGTGCCTTAACGGCATTGAAGGCGGCTAATGTGCGATCCCGCGCAAAGTAATGATCAACGATCGGTTTCGGGTAATCTTTCGGCGGCTGCGGCATCTGCCACGGCGTATGAATGAACTCTGTGGGAACATTCCGCAGTTCCGGAACCCAATGCCGAATATAGTGACCTTCCGGGTCGAACTTCTGCGATTGAAACATGGGGTTGAAGATACGGAAATAGGGCTGGGCATCTGTGCCTGTTCCAGCGCTCCACTGCCAGCCGCCGTTATTGGCAGCCGGATCGCCATCGATCAGATGACGCATGAAATACGTCTCGCCTTCACGCCAGTAAATCAGCAGATCCTTGGTCAGGAAGCTCGCTGTGATCATGCGCGCCCGATTATGCATCCAGCCGATCGCCTTAAGCTGGCGCATCGCCGCATCCACGACGGGATAACCGGTCATGCCTTCCTGCCACGCCAGCAATTCCTCCGGCGCGTGGCGGTATTCGACCTGCTCATACTCCCGTCGGAAGCTGGTGTTCATCACATGCGGAAAGTGATACAGGATATGCATGTAGAACTCACGCCAGACGAGTTCACTGATCCAGGTATCGACCGAAGCCCGCGCCGCCGAAGACTCGGCTTCTGCGCGCCGCCGCATCGCCGCGTGATACGCCATACGCGGCGACAGCGCGCCAAAACGCAGGTAAGGGGACAACCCCGATGTCCAGCGCGGCGAAGCCGGTGAAAACGGATCGATCAGCAGGTGATCACGCCGTTCACCATACTGATCGATTGCGCCCGCTGCGAATGTCTCAAGCATGTCCTGGGCGTGTTTTTCGCCCACTTCAGGCACATCGAACGTGGCTTTTACACCCAAATCCTCCAGCGTGGGCAGCGCCCCGGCATCTTCTCCTGCATCAGCAAAGCGAAGTGTCGCGTCTTCCCAGGCTGCGGGCAGGGGTTTCGGCAGCGTCAGCCACTGCCGCTTGAAGGGTGTGAAGACGACGAACGGACGCCCATCCTGCGTCTGCACCTGCTCCGGCGGGTGGATCAGCGAGTCGTCAAACAGGTGAAGCGATACAGGCAGATCGGCGGCAAGCTGCTCATCGCGGCGCACCGCATAGCTCGAATAATCGCGGTTGGCATAAACAGCTTCTGCGGCGCTTGTCTCGACCAGTTGCGGCAGCACCATCTCCGGAGCGCCGTGACGGATGACCAGCTTCCCGCCGCGCTGGCGGATCGCGTCCTGAAGACTCGCCAGCGTCCTGAGCATGAACATCAGTCGAGCCGGGCTGAAGCGCTCTCCCCTGAGCAGCGTGGGATCGAAGATGAAGACTGGCATCACACGGCGTCCTGTGGCAGCCGCGGCATGGAGCGCCAGATTATCGCTCAGGCGAAGATCACGCCGAAACCAGTGAATGACGACAGGTTCTGACGGGTTCATGCCATCTCCATTTCGGGAAGCGCTGGAGCCACAGCCAGCTCATCTTCACTCACATCCACGGGGCGGTAAACCGCTCGCGAAGGCGGGGCGGGCAGGCGACGGCGCACATCATCGAAGACGCGCACCGCGCCGAGGGTGACACCCGCCGTAGACTGGCCGGGAAAGATCGAGTCGCCAACCAGCCGAATATTGGGAATGCCGGTTAGTGGGCTTCGCGCCCTGAACAATGAGGTTTGTGGAAAGCCGCCGACCATACCCAGATGGCGACCCGTGTAAAACTGGTATGTAACGGGTGTTCCGGGCAGTGCCAGCGCCAGCCCCCGCCTGAAACCAGGGATGACGCTGTGAATCGCCGAGATCATCGTTTCGGCATAGGCGGCTTTGCGGTCGCCATAACGCGCCTTGTCCTCGGCGAGCAGTTTCCACCACTGGCTGACCTCGGTATGCGTCGTCACCGTTACAGCGCGGTGACCTTCAGGGGCACGGGAGGTATCCCAGACTGGCGACATCGACACAAAAAGACTTCTGCCCTCGCCCAGCGGCGTGTGCATTTCAGTGATGATCTGGTGATGATCGGGCAGATCAGCAGGCAGCGCATCAGCGCGAACACCGAGATGCAGCACGAACGCCCCCCATCCCGGCTTGCGCGAAGCGGCTTCGCGCTTCAGGCTCGGCGGGCTGCCCTCTGCAAGCAGAGAGTCCAGCGACCACGGCGTGACGTTCGCGATGACGAAATCTGCGGGGAAGAAATCCGG
>SZPD01000002.1 GCA_030263515.1 Anaerolineae bacterium CFX9
CCCGGCGATCGAAAATGCGTGGATCGGGCTGGCAGACGCGCGGATGGCTCGCGGGTTTTATGCCGAAGCCGGGCAGGCATACCGGCAGGTGATCGACCTCAACCCGGATAACCTTGAGGCAGCACGTCGCCTCATCGAGGCGCTGGAGCTGTCCGGGAACGCTCAGGGCGCGGCACAGACCCTCAACGAGTTTTTGATCCGCACCCGCGAAGAATTTATCGATGCGGGGCTGATCCCTGTCAAATCGAGCAAGGTGTTCGACATCGGACCGGAGCAGGCTTTCGTTCTCACGCTGGAAGTACCCACGCCGGCTCTGTTCGTCACGATCCGCGCTGAGAGCAGCGATCCGGGGGCGGATCCGGTGCTGGTGCTAAGAACCCCACCAGCAAACAGCGGATTTCTCAGCAGCGATAACCTCAGCGATGTAAACCTGAACGCGGAAATCCGCACGATGCTGACAGGACCGGGACAGATTCAGATTGTGGTGGCGGTCAATAACCCGGAAGGCGGCTTGGTGACCGTTTCTGTGGAGTAGCAGAAAAACAAACAGCGCACAGTGCCCAAAACACTGTGCGCTGTTTTTGTTGCCAGGACTCAGCCTGTCGTCTGGCGTTCGCCGCTGGTATGACGATGGACGTGTTGCCCACCGCGTGAACCACCTTTACGCGCTATATGGCTATTTTCGCTGCGGCTGGAACGATTTGCCTGAGGCTGCCCTCTTCGGTTCTGTCCACCCTTAAACGACTTGCGAGCCTGATTCTGATGAGGTGCAGGCAGTTCAGGGAACACCGCCGCATGGGGGTGATCGGTGACAACAGGGACTTTCAGCCGGATCAGCTTCTCGATATCGCGCAGATATGGACGCTCGTCGGCATCACAGAAGGAATAGGCGATCCCGGATGCGCCTGCGCGCGCCGTCCGCCCGATGCGATGGACGTAACTCTCCGGCTCATTCGGCAGATCGTAATTGATGACATGCGTGACATCCTCAACATCGATCCCACGTGCCGCGATATCCGTTGCCACCAGCACGCGCGTCCGCCCGGATTTGAAGTTGGAGAGCGCGCGTTCCCGCGCACCCTGCGTCTTGTTGCCGTGAATGGCTTCAGCGCGAATGTGCGAACGTTCCAGCAGGCGCGTCAGTTTATCTGCGCCATGCTTGGTGCGCGTGAACACCAGCACGCGGCGAATACTGCTGTCCAGCAGCAGATGTTCGAGCAGCGCGCGCTTGTCCTGCTTCTCGACGAAGTAGACGGACTGGGCGATCTTCTCGACAGTCGTCGCCTGCGGCGTAACTTCCACACGGACGGGATTGCTCAGGATGCTGTCTGCCAGGTCCTGAATATCCTGCGGCATGGTCGCCGAAAAGAGCATCGTCTGGCGTCTGGCGGGCAGCGCGCTGACTACCCGGCGAACGTCGTGGATGAACCCCATATCGAGCATGCGGTCGGCTTCATCCAGCACGAAGATCTCAACGGAATTCAGCGAGATGTAGCCCTGCCCCATCAGATCGAGCAGGCGTCCGGGAGTGGCGACGAGGATATCGACGCCGCGGCGCAGCGCCTGAACCTGGGGCGTCTGCCCGACGCCGCCAAAGATCACCAGCGGCTTGAGGCGCGTGTTGCGCCCATAAGCAGAAAAGCTCTCGCCGATCTGCGTCGCAAGCTCACGAGTGGGAGAGAGAACAAGCGCACGGATGACGCCGCCCTGACGGTTCTGATTCGCCAGATGCAGGCGCTGAAGGATAGGAAGCGCGAACGCCGCCGTCTTGCCAGTGCCCGTCTGCGCACAGCCGATGAGATCACGGCCGGCTGCCAGATGCGGGATCGCCTGTGCCTGGATCGGCGTAGGTTCTGTGTAACCTTCCGCGCGCAGGGCGCGCAGCAAGGGATCGATCAGGTTAAGTTCTTGAAATTGCATAGTGCCTCAGGTGTTAGCGTGAATATGCCAATCCCGTAGAACAACGGCACACTCACTCGGAAAACAGGATGATTTGACTGTGGAATGAACAGTGATGGGGGTGCTGCACTAATCAGTCTCAATCGCGTCGGAGAGCATTATAGCATACTTTGACGCGAATAGTACCGAGCGAACGGGAGCGGCGGCTAATCGTCGGCATTCGCCAGCCGCTTCAGTTCATAAAGCTGCGTGAGCGCTTCGATCGGGCTGAGATGATCGACTTCCAGCGCTTTGAGCGCCGCCAGCGCCGGGTTTGGCTTTTCATTGAAGAAACTCATCTGCCCGGCTGCAACCGCCGCCGACTGGCGGGTGCGCTTCTGGCGGGGAAGTTCAAAATCAGCGCTCTGCGTCTCCAGCATTTCCAGCAGCGCTTTGGCACGTTCAACCACTGGGCGCGGCAGCCCCGCCAACTGCGCCACATGAACGCCGTAACTGCGATCAGCGCCGCCGGGGATGACCCGGTGAAGAAATACGACCTGATCGCCCTCTTCCGCCACAGCGACGTTGAAGTTGCGCGCCCGTGGCAGAATATTCGGCAGTTCGGTTAGCTCATGATAATGGGTGGCGAAAAGCGTCCGGCAGTTCAGGCGCGGGTTATTGTGGATGTACTCGATCACAGCGCGCGCGATCGCCAGTCCGTCGTAAGTCGAGGTCCCACGCCCGACCTCATCAAGGATCAGCAGGCTGCGCCGCGTGCTGCCGGAAAGCAGGCGCGCCGTCTCGATCATCTCCACCATGAAAGTGCTGTGCCCGGCATGAATTTCATCCTGCGCGCCAATCCGCGCAAAGATCCGGTCTACCACGCCGATCTGCGCTTCATCCGCCGGGACGAAGCTGCCGATCTGCGCCATCAGCGTGATGATCGCGACCTGGCGAATGTAGGTCGATTTCCCCGCCATGTTCGGGCCGGTGATGATATGCACCCGCGACATGCTGTCAAAATGCGTGTCATTGGGCACATAGCGATAGCCGCCTTCCAGCATCTTCTCGACTACCGGATGCCTGCCCGCATGGATGATCAGCAGATCGTTATCGGTGAGCTGCGGTCTTGTGTATCCCTCTCGCGATGCCACATCGGCGAGCGAAGCAAAGGCATCCAGATGCGCCAGCGCGCGCGCCGTCCGGATCAGCCGTTCCGCATGTTCGCACAGCGCGTCACACAGTTCTTCAAACAGCCGCCGTTCCACGCTGAGGATCTGTTCCTCGGCATTCAGCACCAGCGTCTCGTATTCCTTGAGTGCCGGCGTGATATAGCGCTCGGCATTGACCAGCGTCTGCTTGCGGATATAGTCCGCCGGCACTTTATCGCTGTTGGCATGGCTGACTTCGATGTAGTACCCAAAGACCTTGTTGAAGCCGATCTTGAGCGATGCGATGCCGGTACGCTGGCGTTCAGCAGGTTCGAGATTGGCGATCCACTCGCGGGCATCGCGGGTAGCATGATAGATCGAGTCCAGTTCTTCGGAATAACCTGCACGGATGATCCCCGTCACATTGAGGCTGGCAGGCGGTTCATCCGTGATCGCCCGCTCGACGAGATCGACGACATCCGCACAGGGATCGAGCCGCCTGGCCAGCTCACGGAGCGCAGGGCTGGACTCGATCAGCGAGCGAATCCGGGGCACAACCGAGAGGCTGCCGCGCAGCGCGATCAGATCGCGCGGGGTGGCGCTTCCCGCAGCAAGCCGGTTGCTCAGACGTTCGAGATCGCTCACGCCGCGCAGCAGATCGCGGATTTCGGCGCGGAGCATTTCATCTCCAAAAAGCGCCTGCACCGCATCAAGCCGGGCATTCAGCCGCTTCAGGTCAAGCAGCGGCTGCCCGATCCATGTCCTGAGCAGGCGCGCGCCCATGGCCGTGATCGTGCGATCAAGCACACCGAGCAGGCTGCCCTTGCTCTGGCGGTTGCGGATCGTCTCGGTCAGCTCCAGGTTGCGCCGCGTGAACGGATCCAGCACCATGAAGTCCTGCGTCGAATAGGAGCGGATGGTTGTCAGTTGAGCCAGGCTGCTTTTCTGCGTCTCGCGCAGATACTGGACGACCGCGCCGGCTGCGCTGATCGCTGCCGGAAGTTCAGCCAGCCCCAGCCCATCAAGCGTGCTGACATTGAAGTGCGTGATGAGGGCATTCTCCGCGTGCGAATGCTCGAAGCGCCAGTCTGCCACCGGCGTCAGGTGAATACCTGCGGGCAGCGAGACACCGCGATTTGCCCAGCCCTGCGGCAGCAGGACTTCTCGCGGTGAAAGACGCGCAAGCTCTTCCAGGACCAGCACTGCCACGTTATCGCCTGCCAGTTCGGTCACGGCGAACTCGCCCGTCGTGATCTCGGCATAGGCAATACCGGCGCGCTGCCAGTGCCCTGTCTCCACATCACCCACGGGATGAATGGCCAGCAGATAGTTCGGCTGATTTTCCTTCAGCAGTTCTGGCTCTGTCACCGTTCCCGGCGTCACGACGCGCGTCACTTCGCGTTCGACGATCCCGCGGCCGTTCGGCTCGCTGACCTGCTCGCAGACGGCGACATGATAGCCCTTCTCGATCAGGCGAGCGATGTAGTTGTCCACCGCATGATGTGGAACGCCGGCCATCGGGATGCGCTGAGATTTGCTCACGGGACGGCTGGTCAGCACCAGATCAAGCTCGCGCGCGGCGATCTCTGCATCCTCGTCAAACGTCTCGTAGAAATCCCCCAGCCGAAAGAAAAGAATGCAGTCCGGATACTGGCGCTTCACGTCGAGATACTGTTGACGCAGCGGGGTGACTTCACTCATTAGCGTAACTCATCGTCTTGAAGGATAATCGTTCCATAGAGTCGGTGCAGTTGAACAAGTATTCTAACAGGAGCGCTGCTGGCATACAACCAGCGCCGAACAAAAACCATGAGTCTGATTATCGGTGTTGACCTCGGTGGAACGCGCCTGCGCGCTGCGCGTCTCGACCATGATCTGGAAGTGCTGGAGCGCGAAGAAACGCTGACGATGGCGGATGAAGGTTTCGATGCCACGTTTGAACGTATCAAAACGATCATTCAGCACCGCATCCGCGAAGGCGAAATGATCACCGGGATCGGCGTCTCGATACCGGGCCCTACCAACCCGTTCTCCGGCGTGGTTGAGTTGGGGACTAACCTGAAGGGATGGGAAAATGTCCCGCTGATGCAGTTGTTGGGCGATCACTTCCACGCGCCAGTTTACATCGGCAACGACGCCAATGTGGCGGCATTAGCCGAAACCGTCAAGGGCGCGGCGCAGAACTACCGTCATGTGATCTTCATCACCGTCAGCACCGGGATCGGCGGCGGGATCATCGTGGATGGACGGCTGCTGCTGGGGAAAAGCGGGCTGGGCGCAGAAGTCGGGCATATGGTGATCGCCACGGAAGAAGGGCACATTTCGACGCTCGAAAAGGAGTCCGCCGGACCTTCGATGGCGCGGCGCGCCCGACGGCTGATCGAGGAGGGCGCGCGCTCGATGATCACCGATCTCGTCAGCGGCGATCTGGGAAAGATCAGCGGCAAGCACATCGGGCAGGCGGCGCAGGCAGGAGACAAACTGGCGCTGGAGATCGTGCAGCGTTCCGGGCGTATCCTGGGCTACGGCGTCACCAGCCTGCTGCACATCTTCAATCCAGAGATCATCGTCTTCGGCGGCGGCGTCAGCACGCTGGGAGATCTGCTCTTTAACCCCATGCGCGAGGCGATGGAAGCGACGGTGATCGACAATGCCTACATCCGGGATCTGAAGATCGCGCGTGCAGCGCTGGGCGATAATGTCAGCCTGGTGGGGGCTGGCGCGCTGGTGATCACCCACGGCGGCGTGGAGAAGATCAGCGCGATCCGCGCGCAGCTCGATGCCTGACAGCGCCCTGATTCGTCGAACATCATCCCTTCCGATATAAATCTAATGGGCGGCATGGTACACTTCGACCATGCTCACACTTCTCGATTACCGTGTCCGCCAGCGCGATTTTCTGCTGGATATCCTCCGTGCGATCACGGCTCAGCTTGACCTTGCCGAGGTCCTGAAGCTGGTTCTGAACGCATCCAATGTCATGCTTGGTGGGCAGGCAGGCATCATTGCCCTGCGCGACCCGCTGACAGAGGAATACCGGATTCGCGCCATTCTGGGTATCGAGACGAGCGCCGTCCCCGGCTTGCAGAAACAGGTGAATGATCTGATCGCGTCGTTCGACGAGACGCAGACTTACGACGATGTTGAGCACAAGCTGGACGCGATCGCTTCGGCGCTTGATCCCCGTTTTCGCAAGGCATTTGCCATTCCCCTGGCCATCGCGGGTGAGGCGCTTGGGGTACTGATCGTTTTCCGCACCTACCGCGGCAGTGCCACCATCGACGACATTCAGGTGCTTCAGAGTTTTGCCGATCAGGCATCGATCGCCGTGCAGAACGCGCAGCTCTACCAGCGCATCGACCAGGAACGGCGGAGGCTCGGCGCGATCCTTCAGCACAGCGCAGACGGGATCATGATCCTCGACGCGAACGAGAAAATCGTCGGCTTCAACCGCCAGCTTGAAAAGATGACGGGCTGGACAGCCCAGGACGCCATCGGCCTGCATCAGGATGAAGTCATCACATGGAAACGGCTGGAAAAAGGCGATTTCAAGCTGGCAGTCGAGGATGGATGGCCGTTTCGACGACCTGCCGACGCGCCGGAAGAAACTCTCTATGTGGAAGGCGACCTGCAGCGCCGGGATGGAATGTCGCTGAGCATCGGCATCCGCTATGCGCCGCTGATCTCAGCCGAAGGTGAGCTGACCAATATCATCGCCAACATCCGCGATATCACCAATTTCCGGCAGGCTCAGGAAATGCAGAACGTCTTCATTTCGACGATTTCGCACGAGCTGAAGACGCCGGTCGCCCTGATCAAGGGTTACGCTGCCACACTACGGCGGGATGATGTAGAATTCGAAGCGCCGCTCATCCGCGAGTACAGCGGCGTGATCGAGGAAGAAGCTGATCGCCTGACCGGGCTGATCGAAAATCTGCTCACGGCAAGCCGTCTGCAAGCGGAAAGAACCCTTCGGCTCAGCATGGGCGATATTCACCTGGATGAGCTTGCCGAACGCGCCGTCGAACGCTATCGCACCCAGTCGCAGATTCACCGTTTCAGCACGCACTTTCCGCCGCAGTTCCCGACGATCAGCGGCGATGAGGTCAAGCTGCGCCAGGTTCTGGACAATCTGCTGAGCAACGCCGTCAAATACTCGCCAGAAGGCGGAAAGATTGAAGTGGGGGGCAGCTTCACCGACACGCACGTCACGCTTTATGTTCGTGATGAAGGGGTCGGGATGAGCGAAGCTGACCGCGAGCATCTGTTTGAACGATTCTACCGAGTCGATAATGCCCTCAGCCGAAAGACGCAGGGAACCGGTCTGGGGCTGTATCTGTCAAAAGCGATCATCGAAGCGCACGGCGGAACCCTGACCGTCGAGAGCGCCATCGGCAAGGGATCCACATTTTTCGTCACCCTGCCATTGAACTGAACCTACCGGAGAAATCATGCCCAAGCGAACTGTCATCACCTGTCCAAACTGCCGCACACAGTCCCCATTCACTGTTGAAACCGTGATCGACGCATCCCGCGATCCGGACGCCAAGGTGCGGCTGCTCTCAGGACGAATCAACACCTTCCGCTGCCCCGCCTGCGGCGCACCGATCAATCTCAGCGCGCCGATCCTCTATCATGACCCGGCGCACGAACTGCTGATGGCTTACGTGCCGATGGAGCTGAACCTGGGCAAGGATGGCGAACAGCGGATGCTGGGCGAACTGATGAACGAGCTGAACACGCTCATCCCGCGCGATCAGTTCAAGGGCTATATGTTCCAGCCGAAGCAGACTCTCTCGATGCAGGGCCTGATCGACGCGGTGCTGCAAGCGGACGGCGTGACGCCGGAGATGATGGCGCAGCAGAAAGAGCGAGTTCGCCTTCTGGAAACACTGCTCGGCACACCGCCTGATCAGCTTGAAACCGCCATCCGGCAGGCGGACGCCCAGATCGATATGCAGTTCATGCAGATGCTCTCACTGATGATCCAGCGCACGGCCGCCGAAGGTCAGCAGGAGATCGCCGAGCAGATGATGGATGTGCAGGAAATGCTGATGGCGCATTCCACCGTCGGCGCAGAACTGATCGAGCAGGCGAAGCGGCAGCGCGAAACTGTGCAGACCGTCGCCGATGAACTCAACGCCTACGGCGCTAACATGACGCGCGAGGACTTCGTGAACGTCGTCGTGAGCTATGCAGACGACGATCAGAAACTTCAGGCGCTGGTGGGGCTGGCGCGCCCGGCGCTGGATTATCAGTTCTTTGAGACGCTCACCTCACGGATCGGCAGCGCCTCGGAGGGAGACCGCCCACGGCTGGAAAGCCTGCGGGATCGGCTGCTCCAACTGACCCAGATGGTCGATCAGCAGGCTCAGGCGGCGCTGGCAGAAGCCGCGGGCATCCTGCGGGCGCTCGTCAACAGCCCGGAGCAGGATGCGCTGATCCAGCAGTACCTGCCGGCATTTGACGATACGTTCATGGCTGTCCTTTCTGCCAATATTCAGGAAAGCGAACGCCGCGGCGACATTCAGATGTCTGCAAAGCTCAAGGAACTCTACAGCAAGATCATGAATGCCCTGCGCGAGACGATGCAGCCTGAGCTGAAATTCATCAACGATCTGCTGGCACAGCCCTCTGCCGATGAGGCGCTGCGCATGATCCGCGCCGACGCGCCTCAGTATGGAGCCGGGCTGCTGGAGTGGTTCGACATGGTGCAGGATGCCATCGCCCAGCGGGGCGACCCTGCCATCGCCGAACGCCTGAATCTTCTGCGTCAGGAAGTTGAGGGCGTCCTCAATAACTGATCCCTGAAGACCCTTCCGAAAATTACGGAAGGGTCTTTTTCTTCCCTCAACACCGTCATAAATCCCTACGTATCCCCTACGCAGGATGGAAATTTCTGTGGGCATCCCTTAAACTTGCGCGCTAAATGACTCCCGTTGATCTGTCAGTGTACTGTCAGTGGGCAGTCGTACAGACATCATGTCATTGAAGATGTTCGCATGAGGGTATCCGCATATGCAAAGAAATAATCGCTTGCTCCCAATCTCGCTTGGCGCACTGACGACCGCGCTGTTCATCGGCGTGTTCGTGCTGTTTGCGCAGATTGGCACGCCGATGCGTGCCAGCGCGCAGGCTATGCCAACGCCGACGCCGACCGATCAGCTTTGGCTCGCCTTCTCCGCTGTACGTGATGCGCTTGAGGAGAAGTTCAACGTCGATCTGACGATCGTCGCTCGTTACAATTGGGAACAGATGGAATTCGTCGGCGCGGGAATTGACTCCTGCCTCGATCTGGAAGATCCGAACGCCTATCGCCCGCTCTATTTCGGGTGGCGCTTCGTGATCACCTCCCTGAGCGGACGTCAGTTTGAAGGTCGTTCGAGCTTTGACTCGACGATCGTGACGGCGTGCGACCGTGTGACTGAGAACGTCGCCCCCGCCCCGGCAAACCCGCAGACCGATCCGAACCTGCCTGCCCCGGTTGCCGGCAGCGCCGCGATCAATGGCTTCCAGCTCGGCGGTCATGTCCTCCAGTTGAACGCCAACACCATCAGCCTGATGAATCGCGCCGGCATGACGTGGGTGAAGTATCAGGTTCGCTATACCCGTGGTCAGGATCCCAGCAGCGTTGCGGGTCTCGTCCAGGGAGCGCGTGCCGCCGGCTTCCGTGTCCTGCTCGGTGTCGTCGGCAGCCCAAGTGAACTTGCCTCTGGCGGCGCTGGGTACATTCAGGACTTCGCCAACTTCCTCGGCGGTGTTGCTGCGCTCGGCACAGACGCGATCGAAGTCTGGAATGAACCGAACATCGATCGTGAATGGCCCGCGGGTCAGATCAACGGCGCTAACTATACGCAGATGCTCGCCGCCGCGTTTAACGCGATCAAGTCACGCAGCAGCGGCACGCTGGTGATCAGCGGCGCTCCGGCTCCGACGGGCTTCTTCGGCGCAGCGGGCTGCACGGATCAGGGCTGCAACGACGATGTGTTTATGCAGCAGATGGCGCAGGCAGGCGCGGCGCAGTATATGGACTGTGTGGGTCTGCACTACAACGAAGGCATCATCCCGCCGAGCGCCGGCAGCGGCGACCCGCGCGGCGGCTATCCGACCTATTACTTTGGTTCGATGACCAACCGCGGCTACTCGCTCTTTGGCGGCAAGCCGGTCTGCTACACCGAGCTGGGCTACCTGTCTCCGGAAGGCTTTGCTGATCCGCTGCCCGCTGGCTTCTCGTGGGCGGCGAACACCAGCGTTGCCGAGCATGCGGCATGGCTGGCTGAAGCTGCTTCCATCGCTGCCAACAGCGGCCGCGTCGCCATGATGATCGTGTGGAACGTGGACTTCCCGTATTACACGGGCACTGATCCGATGGCGGGCTACGCCATGTACCGCCCTGATGGTTCCTGCCCCGCCTGCGACACGCTGGGCGCAGTGATGCGCCGCTGAAACCGCGAGACGCTTGCGACCTTCCGCAACATGCGGAATAATCATCATCCGGTTGGGTGTCTTCCCAGCCGGATTTTTTTATATTGTCCATGCTGGTCATCTGAAAACGGAATTATGCGCCGGATAGTTATCTTCATCTTCCCCATCCTGCTTTTGTCGGGGGCGCCGCTGCACGCCCAGTCAGTCTCGGTCCCCAATGGCGATATTGACCGAACTTTTGGCGTCGTCGAAGCCTACTATCGTCCTGACGATGCTGTTGAACTCGGCGCGACCTGGGATCGGATGATCTTCTACTGGTACGATTTCCAGCCCAGCCATCCGCTTCAATGGCGCACCGGGCACATGGATCCGGCGATCTTCGAAGCGGCAGCCGCTGGCAACCGCACTATCGCAGGCATTGTCAAAGGCACGCCGGAATGGGCATCGCACGAGCGGCTTCCCGGCGGCGTTCCTTTCGGGCTGCACCTGCCAATCGACGACCCGCGCAACTTCTGGGCGGCGTATCTGCGCCGGCTGGTCGCAGAATATCAGCCGCTGGGCGTGCGTGACTGGATCATCTGGAATGAGCCGGATATCCGCCCCGGCGAAGGTGGCGTCCCGGAATTTCTGGGCGACGTGGAGGATTTCTATCACATCGTGCGGGTCGCTTACCTGGCGATCAAGTCAGTCGATCCGGACGCGCATGTCAACCTGCCGGGCATGCTGTGGTGGGGAGATCGCAATTTCCGCCGCGAACCCTACCTGGGGCGGCTGCTGCGCTATATCTACAACGACCCCCAGGCCGCCGCCAATAACTACTACTTTGATGGCATCGGCATCCACCAGTTCTTCAATACAGGCAACGTCTGGAACGTCTTCATGCACAACATCCAGATTTTGCGCTCATACGGGCTGGGCAACAAGGAAATCTGGTTTGACGAATATAACGCCAGCCCGCGCCGAGACCCGGAAGCGCGTATCCGCGCCCCACTCCAGGCAAATCTCCAGCAGCAGGCGGATTACATCGTCCAGGCGAGCGCGACCGCCCTGGCAGCCGGCGCGACACGTATTGCCGTCTACCGCCTCTACGATAACCATTTCGTACCCGGACTGAGCGAGCCGTGGGGGTTGATCCGCGGCGATGGAACGCGCCGTCCCGCCTTCTATGCCTATCAGCAGGTGATTCAGCGTTTTCCCGGCGCGCGCGCCATCCAGCGCTATCACATCCCGGAAGGCACGCTGATCACCTTCCTGTTTGAAGATCGCACGCTCTACGTGATGTGGAGCAACACTTTCCGCGGCGGTGAATTTCTGATCAACGCCAACCGGCTGGAAGGTGAGTTCATCGTCACGAACGCACAGGCAGAGGAAACTGCGGTGTCCGTCGTCGTCGAAGGCGGCGCACCCATCCTGCGGATACCCGCGCCGGGCGCTGAGCGCATCGATCTGCCGAGTGTCGTGATTGCCGGGGAAGTGCGGCTGGTGGAACTGCCGGGCGGACCCCGCACCGTGTTCTATCGCACAGAGCTGGGGGCCGTCACTCAGATTCGCTGACAGAGACGTACTCGCCGATTCTCTCTGCCCGGTGAGAATCAGCAGAGACGCCAAACTCACGGAGGCGCTCGGCGTAGCGGCGCAGAACCGGATGCCCGTGATCATTGAAGTGTCCCTTCACATGTTCCGGGTCGATCACCGCTGCGTGATGCTTTTTCTGCATCTCGCGGTCAAAGCGCGCGCGCTTGCGGCGGTATTCCCACGCCTCAAAGCGGGTTCCCAGCGGGGTGAGCAGAAGCCGTTCCAACCCCGCCTTGAACCAGCGCCATCCTCTCCGCGGCTGATACTCTGCTGGCTGGTAAAAGGCATCGACAGCATTCGCCATGTGATCGAACACCCAGCCATTACAATCGCGCATCTGCCGGTAGATTCTGCCCCCATACACCGGAACCATCTGTGCGACTTCGTGCGCCATGAAGATATCGTGCCGCTGCTGAAACAGCGCCGTCTCCGACAGAACGTAGTTGGGGCACAGCGTTACGCCGCGCAGCCGCGCCAGCCGGACGAGCAGAACGGCAAACGCCCGCGCCGTCCAGACGCGCCCTGAAGCCGTGACCAGCACATAATCGAGATCGTCATCATCATCGTCAGGATTGCGAACCGAGAGCGCGCCCGTGATCGCCACCATCCGCACAAACGGCAGCCGCGCCAGCCACACCCCATAACGAAGCGCCAGCGGGAACAGGCGGGAAGCGGCAGCCTCGCGCCGCTGTCGCAGCCCGACGATCTCACTGCGATCGTGGCAGAGGACGTACTCGCCTTCCAGGCGGAACAGCCGGCTGAGCCGCGCTGAGCCGCTGAGCGCGGCGGCGATCTCATCACAGGTATAATGCTGGCGTGAGATCAGGAAGTGATGAATTTCCGGGATCGTCAGCGGGAAATTGAAGACATCGGCATACACGACAGTGCGGATGATCGCTTCCTCGATGCCGTTCAACAATCCCTGTCTCCTGATTGCGACTCAGCTCCAGTTCCACACCCAAAGATTGCGCAGGGAGCAACTGGTATCGACCCCTTCAAAATTGACGACGGCCGCGCCGATCTGCCCGGAAACAGCCTCCGCTTCGGCAGACCCGATCAACCGCCCGTCAACGTAGAAGTACAGTGTATGCTGAGTTGCAATAACGAGCAAATGATGCTCACTGGCGCGCTCTGGCGGCGCGCCTTCGAAGAAGATACCCGGCGCGAAGTCTTCTCCACTGCGCTGGCTCAGACCTGCGCCGCCCGCCGAGTCAAGAAACGCCAGCCAGTAATCGGTTTCGCTGGCAAAGCGGAACACCAGCCCACAGCCGCCCACGCCGGTAGTTCCCTGATTGATGGTTACATAAGCCCCCAGAACGAATGTGGCATACCGCACCCCGCCGCCAAGCATCAGCCGGTTGACGCCGGGGCGCGCATACTGCACAGAACTTTCCGGAACGGTCAGCACGATCGAACCATCGGCTGACGCCAGGTGGCGGCGCACCAGCGCAGACGCTACCGTCTGCGCATCGCCCACCACAATGCGATCAGGCAGCACCACTTCGCCATCCACGGTGTAAGGTGTGGTGACCAGCAGATCGGCAAACTGCGCGGTCGTCGCGCTTTCCAGCGAGTTTGTCGCTGCGGCGAACACGCCGATCCGCACCGGGTCAGTCAGCGGATTACTGCTCACCGAGCCGACAAATCCATAGTTGTAGTAAATATCAAAACCCCCGTTTCTGGAGAGCGCGCTGAGGGTGAAGGTGGTTTCGCCGGGGCGGATGACCGGGTGGGTATTCCAGTCTCGCAGCACCGTTTCCTGATCGCCATTGCGCACCGTGAAACGCCATGAGCCTGTCTGGTTGACCCAGACGGCGTAATAATTTTCAGCATCAGAAGCCAGCGCCAGCCCTGCCGCCCAGGCGTTGGCCGTGTTATCCACATCCACAATGCGTACCGAGGCGAAATAGTCGGCAAAGGCAGCCGTGTCCGGGTGATAAGCCATCGCCGAGGCGCGGACGCCAGAGACCGAGAGCGTGATCTGATTCTCGCCGGATTCCACCTCTGCCTGAGCGCCGCCAAACGGAACCGCTTCCCACCCAGATGCAGGCGCGATCGTCTCGTCAGCCTGAGGCTGTGCAAAACCGCGCGTCATCGTGAGCGTATACGCCCCCACCCCACTGCCGTAGGCGCTGACAGTGGCCGTGTAAGTATCCGTCCGCGGCATCGTCAGCGCTTCGATCAGCGAATCCACACTTTCCGGATAGGCATAATCGTCGTTGAACAGGACGACGCGCCCGTCGCTGTCGCTGATCGTCAGCACAGGATCGAGCGCTGTGCGCGATTCCACCCTGAACGAGAGCAGCTCGCTGGCGATAGCGCGAAACGTCCACGTCTGCGGCTGACCCGTGCTGAGACTGCCTTCGACCGTCACACCCGGAGTCAGTTCACCGGCTGTCTGTGCTGCCACCGGCAAAACCCCGACAGGGATCAGAATGAGCAGCACGAGAAAAATCAATCTGTACATGGTGTTCCTCAGGTGAAGCGTGGACTGCCAGAGCGGCATCAGCGCAGCGGCATCCACTCGGAAAACTGCGCTTCCAGACGCGCAAAATAGGCGACGAAATCGTCCGCGCTCATCTCAGCCCCATTCATCCAGCGATAATCCTCCGCTTCGCGCAGGCGGCGCTGCTCACCTGCCGCGCGCAGTTCCTCACGCAGGGCATTATTCGCCTGATTTTTCTGCTGTTCCTTGCGAGACTGGATCGGCTTGAAGCGCCCGGCAGCTTCAAAGGCTGACGTCTGCGCGGGCGACATGAACGTATAGGCGGTCAGGTGGCGCTCATCTTCGCGCTCCAGCGCGCACGCGAACATCGAGTACCCTTTAGGCACACGAGAACGGCGGTTGATCTTGAAAGACCACAAAATCGCGTTCACGCCATCCTCACGGGTGACCTTCAATTCCTGGGTTCCATTTTTGATGATCTGTACCGAGTGCTCATCGATGACGACCATGCGCCCGCTTTTCCAGACCCGCTTGAGCTGGCGTTCGCCCACCATAGTGACGACGGTTGCCAGCAGAATGCCGACCAGCACGCTGAGCAGATTGATACCCGCGTCGCTGATCAGCGCGTTGGTCAGGAAAAAACCCACGAAAAACATGACGATGAACAGCCCCATCGTCGCCATGCGAATGCCGCCATGCTCACTATCGACATGATATTCGGTCGTGCCGGACGAAACTGAAATCTGATCCTCTGCCAGCGCCATACCCTGCCTCGCTATGCACCACTCTGCTTTCGGGCGAAGAAGATCACGCGCTCTGTATGAGAAGTCGCGGGATCGAACACCTCGAAAGCCGGATTGACCAGCGCCGCCACAGAAAAACCGACTCGCTTCAGCAGCGCCGCCACCGTCTGAACACTGTAGCCGCGCGAGGTGAGGACGATTTCTTCACGCCGCCACCACGACTCCGTGTGGCTGAAGATCAGCATTCGCTTCACCAGCGCCAGCCGCTCATAATCGAAATTCTGCTCCAGTACGATATTGATATCGTTGTCTTCATAGAAGATGCCCCCCCTGCCAGACTTCATGATCAGGGCTTCCAGGGACATCATATCGAAGACGAACAGCTTGTCCTCTTCGAGCGCGCGATAGGCCTGCGCGAACACCGCCTCGATCTCGGAGAGCTTGCCCAGTTCATTGATCACATCGATCGCCAGCACCATATCGAACGTGAGCAGATCCGTATCGATGACGCGGATATCGCCCTCCCGCCACGTCAGGCTCAGCCCGCGCGTATCAATGCTGCCGCGTGCCTGAAGCAGCATGTCCGGCGAGCTGTCGATGGCGACCACGCTCACGCCGTGATTGGCGAGCCAGCGCGCGCTGGCCCCCGTCCCGCAGCCCAGATCAAGGGCGCGCCGTCCGCTCCAGTCCAGCCTTGACTGGGCAAACTGAAAAATGCGCGGCGTGACGCTCTGCGCAAAATTCGCCATGCCAATGCGCTCGTAGATCGGTGCGAGCAGCGCGTAGTGATCGGTCATCCTTACCCTCTCAGAAAGAGCGGCGCATATCCGTAAACCATGTCCAGCGAGGGGCTGTACAGCACCACAAACCGGTACTGACTGAGATCTTCCGCTGCCGGGATGGTATAGTTTTGCCCGCCCACCGTGCCGATGATGGGGCCAAGATCAAGAGTGGGTATCGTCCCCGCAGGATCTGCATCCGTACCCAGCATATCATCCACCGAATCTGCCGGCGTCGGCGTCGCGCCAAGCGGAGCCGGGCGCTCGTAACCTGTCACCAGCGGATCAGCAGACCCGCTGAGAAGCACACGCATATCAGGCGCAGGCAGGACGCTGAAATTATCAAAACGCATCAGCCGGGAACCATCCCCCTGCTGATAGAGGACAACATCCCCCTGCGCCCAGCGGATGACATCGACGCGCTGGAAGATGCCCGTGCCGACGGTCACCGGGTTGCTCAGCGCGGGCGGGTCCTGCTGGTTCTGTGGAGATGGGATCGATGGAGAGATCGCCGCGCGCACCATCGCCGCCGCGTTGGCGGGCGACTCAGCGGCAATGGCGAGATAGGCATCACGCTGTTCCTGAGGCAGCATCTGGAAAGCCGCCATCTGTTCCGCAGTCAGCCCCGGCAGCAGCAGCGTCTGACCGACAGCGCCGGGATCCGGGCGCAGCGCGGTATCAACAACGGGAACCCAATAGGGAACGGTATATGTCAGGGCGATCAGTAAGGCGCCGATGAAGACTACAAAAATGCGCAGCCGCATGAACCCTCACACGCTCAGAAGATGCGCCTTAGGGTAGCACAAAACCCCCCTGCTCACCAGACTGCAAGGTGATGGGCGGCAGCTCAGGGGCGGCGAATGGGCATGGCGTACCCTTGCCCGGCAACAGTGACGATATAGGTTGGGTGGCGGGGGTTTTCCTCCAGCTTCTGGCGAAGCCGGGAAATATTGACGCGCAGGACGGAATAATCGCCCTCGTACTCATCGCCCCACACGGTATGGATCAGCTCTTCATGAGTGATCGTCTTGCCCGGCGTCTTCATCAGTCCGAGAAGGATGCCATACTCGATCGGTGTCAGGTGGAGCTTCTTGCCGCGAATATAGGCCTGGCGGCGCGTGATATCCAGTTCCAGATGCCGCACGACGATTCGTGTATCAGGCGGCGGAGTCAGGTCAACACGGCGCAGCAGCGCACCTACACGAGCCACCAGTTCCTCGCCGGCAAAGGGTTTGGCGACGAAATCGTCCGCCCCCTGCTCAAAGGCATAGATCTTTTCGCTGCCGCCGGTAAACCCGCTCATCACGATCAGCGGCAGGGATGACTGCTGACGAATCTGCTTGAGAACATCAATGCCATCCATATCCGGCAGCCGCATATCCAGCAGCACCAGATCTGGCTGGCTGGACTGGATGCGCTCCAGCGCGGTCTCGCCATCGGCAACCGTGATAGGCGTATACCCTGCGGTTTCCAGAAGCGCACTGACCACTTCGGCAGTGTCTTCATCGTCTTCCACGATCAGGATATTGCGCATGTGTCCTTCGCTGGGCGCACTGGTGAGCATATCACCCCTATGACGCTCGTTACGTTTTTTTAACGTGTTAGCAACCTGTAGTTATTTAAACATGAAGCGCGTAACCGCGCAAGCAGGTTTAGACAGCAATTTCTGCTGATCGGCATAAATCAGCGGCGGCGGGCTGCCATCCAGACACCGGGTCTCGGCTCGATCGTCGCCCCCATGTGCATATGCGTATGCCTGCCCAGCGAACGCAGCTCAAAATGCTGAAAGACCCGCGCCACCACGATCCGCATCATCACCTCGGCAAAATAACGCCCGATGCAGGTACGCCGGCCACCGCCAAACGGCACGAAATAATACGGCTGAAAACGATCCGGACGCAGCAGAACACGATCGGGATCGAAACGATGGGGATCGTCGAAGTAATCCGGGTGGCGCTGGGTCAGGAAGATCGAGTACAGCACGCGCGTGCCTTTCGGAATCGCATATCCCCTGAAGCTGAGATCATCGTCTGCCAGCCGCGCTCCCAGATGCGCCGGGGGATACAGGCGCAGTGTCTCGCTGATCACAGCGTTGAGATACGGCATGTGTCGTGAGTCAGTGTTGGCAAAATCGGGCAGCTTGCCGCCGAGCAGCCTGTCTACCTCGCCCTGGAGCCGCTCCATGACCGCCGGATGCCTGCCAAGCATCTCGAAAACCCAGGCGAGCGCTCCCGTCGTCGTATCATGCCCGGCCGTGAGCATCGTCATCAACTGATCGCGGATCAGATCATCGCCTGCCCCGCACAGAATGAGATGAGACAGCATATCTGTCCGTTCCAGATCCGGCTCGCGCTCGATCTCTGCTCTGCGCAGCCGGATGATCTGCTCCCAGTAGCGATCAATCTGCGCGCGGGCGGCGGCATAGCCGGGATGCGGCGCGCCTGACCAGATCAGCCACAACCCCGGCGAGATATACTTCATCAGCCGCAGGATCGCTTTCCACAGGCGATCCATTTCCGGCGAAAAATCGACCGAGAAAAGCGTCTCCATCAGGATGATGAGCGCCATGCGGCGCACTTCCACCAGCAGATCCAGCGTGGCGGATCGCCCCCATCCCGTCATGATCTGATCCGTGCCGCTGACCATCGCCAGCGCATAACCATCGACTGCCTTGCGGTGCAGCGCAGGGCTGAGGTACTCCTTGATCTGATCATGAAGCTCGCCATCCTCAACCAGCAGACCATGTTCCAGCAGATGGGTGATCGGCTGTTTTTCGATCCGCCAGCGCAGACTCGATGCCTGTTCCACCAGCACCCAGCGGCAGGCTTCAGGACCGACCAGCACCACAGGGCTGAAACCCGGCACGTTCAGCCGGAACACATCGCCCGTTTCTGCATGGAACACGCGCATCGCCGAAAGCAGACTGCGCTCGGCAGCGATGGCGCGCAAAGCCCGCAGGCCTGCCTGAGGCGAAGGGGTCGGTATCGATCGGGCTGACGCAGGTGGAGCCATTCTGCCGTCCTGTCAAAGCTGCAATGATGGGGAAAGTGGAAAGTATACCATCGGCAGGCGCTGTTCATGGGTACAATCGAGCCATGTTGACGCGCATCCGTTCCCCTCATGTTCTTGCTCTGCTCAGCTTTGCCCTGCTGACCGTGATCTTCACTTACCCGCTGATCCTCAACTTCAGCAGTCACGTCCTCAGCCTGTACGGGCGGCGGCTGGACAATATGGAATATGTGTGGAAACTGTGGTGGACAGCCACCGCCGTGCAGCAGGGGATCTCTCCTTTCTTCAACCCGAATGTATACGTCCCGTTCGGCTATCCGATGGCCTACGGTGAAATCACGCCCATCCACACCTTCGGGCTTCTGCCGATCACACTTACCTTCGGCGAGATCGTCGCCTACAACGTGGCGGCCGTGGGCTCAACGATCCTGTCCGGATTCGCCATGTACCTGCTGGCTTGGCGCTGGATTCCTGCTGATGTACCGGTTCGGGTGCGCGGATTGGCGGCGTGGTTTGCAGGCGCTGCCTTTGCTGTGTGCGCCTATCGCCTGCAAAAGCTGACGGGGCATCTGCCGCTGTTTGATACGCACTGGCTGGTACTGGCGCTGCTGATGTTCGACCGCTGGCTGGAAACACGCCGCAGCAGCGATCTGATCTGGACGGCGCTCTGGACAAGTTTTGCGGCGCTTTCATCGTGGTACTATGCCTTCATGCTGACGCTTCTGCTGCCGCTCTACGCGCTGGCGCGCGGCGATCTGATCTCTCTGCTGCGCGACCGGCGTATCTATCCCGGCATTGGCGCGGCGCTGCTGGTCGGGATCGCGCTTTGCCTGCCTTTTGCGCTGCCATAACACCGGGATTGACTCCAGCGCGGCATATGTGCCCTTGAGCGACGCCACATTCTGGGCAGTCAGCATCACCGACTATCTGATGCCGAATCCGCTGCATCCGCTCTGGGGCAGCGCCGTGCAGCGGCTGATGTGGCCCTTCCCCGGCGAAATGGTCACCGAGTTCGTCATCTCGGTGGGCTGGATCACCCTGGTGCTGATGATCGCCGGATGGCGGCAGACGGGCGGTTCGCGCTGGCGCGCTCTAAAGGTGATGATGCTGGCTGCGCTCGTGCTCAGCTTTGGTCCGATTTTGCAGCTCTCACGGCTGCCCCTCGGAATCCCCCTGCCCGCCTATCTGCTGCGGGAACTGCCGCCTTTCGCAGCGGGAATCCGGACATGGGGACGCTTCAGCATCATGGTGATGATCGGGGCCTGCGCGCTCGCCGCTGTCGGGCTGGCGCAGGTGCTGCGCTCACTGGAGAAGCGGCGGCAGGCGATCGTCTTCGGCGGGTTGGCGGCGGCGATGCTGTTCGGCGCATGGATCGGCCCGTTCCCGCTCGCCGAGGTTGCGCCGCGCCCGGTGGATGTGTGGCTGGCTGCCCAGCCCGACAGATCGCCTGTGATGGAGTATCCGCTCAACGTGGCGCTGAGCGGCTCAGCCATCCTGGCGACCCGTTATCATGGAAAGCCGGTCGTCTTCGGCTACGGAACCTATCTGCCGCTGGTCTATCGTGAGCGGCATCCGGCGCTGCTCACATTCCCGGCAGACGCGGCGCTCGATCAGCTCGCTGAATGGGACGTGCGCTATATCCTCGTGACGGTCAGCGAGCTGGCAGGCGAACCCTACACCATCGCCGAGATCGAGGCACAGCCCCGGCTGGAATACGTCACGACTGAAGGCGATGTTCGCGTGTATCAACTGCTGCGCCCAGCGGATCAATCTCCCGCGGCAGGCTCAGCAACCGGCGCTGACGCCGTTTCTTCCTCTGGCGTGGCAGTTTCGCTGACAAGCACGCGCTTGAACGCTTCGATCGCGACCTCGATCATCGACAGGTCTGGCGTGCGCGTCGTCAGATGCTGAAGCACCAGATTGGGGATCACGATGATGCGGATGAGCGGGTGAGACATATTCTTCGCGGTGAAGCGAATGATCTCATACGCCAGCCCTGCGATCACGGGGATCAGCACCACGCGCGACAGCAGCAGCAGCAGGAACGGCGGTCTGCCCAGCAGCGAAAAGACCATCACGCTCACAAACGCGACCATCAGCAGGAAGGCAGTGCCGCAGCGGGGATGCTCGATCGGGTACGTCGCCACCACTTCCGGCGTGAGTTCCGCGCCCGCCTCATAAGCGTTGATCGTCTTGTGCTCAGCGCCATGATACCCGAACAGGCGCTTGACATCCGGCAGCAGGCTGATCAGCGCCATATAGCCGATGATCAGTGTGAGCTGGATGACGCCTTCGATCAGGTTGACCAGAAATGGCGCTTCGTGCAGATCGAGCAGGTTCTGAATGCCGGTGGACGCGGCCGTCGGCAGCAGGAAGAACAGTCCGATGCCGAACGCCAGCGAGATGGCGAGCGTGCCATAGCCCACAGGCCCGTTGAAGTTGACCTTCTCGTCCTCGCCGAGCGCCACATCTGCCGACCACATCAGCGCCTTGGTCCCCAAACCCAGCGCATCCCACAGCCCGACCAGCCCGCGCACAAACGGCGTTCGGCTGATCCAGCCTCGATAGAGCGTGGCGTTCAGCGGCTGCTCGTGGATGACGATCTCGCCCTGCGGATTACGAACCGCAATAGCGGCTTTGTGTGCGCCGCGCATCATCACGCCCTCGATCACCGCCTGACCGCCGTAGGAAAACTGCTTTGGTGTGCTCATAAACCTTCTGCCTCGTCAAAATTCAGCGCAGTGCTGCCTGCTGAGGAAATGACCTCAACCGCAAATGACGCTTCGGGCTGCATCAGGATGACCGGCGACCCGCCCACCGCGCACCCATCCCGCGGATTGCAGCGCGCGCCGGGCAGCGCCAGCGTATATGCATCATTCCATGGTGCAATGTTCATCATAGTACCATACAGATCGGCGATCTGTGCCCCCTGATCCGTGGGCGAAATGCGGATTTGCCCGCCCGCCGCAGTGCGCGCCCAGGCGACGATCATCGCCATGCCGTCCGCTCGCTGCAAACGGACGACATCCACCGTATCTGTCTGCGCGTAATCCGCGTCGATCACGCCGTTAAACTCACGGATCACAAACCGCCAGGTATCAAAAGCAGGGCGGCGGGTTTCATCGACACGGATCAGCCCGAATGCTTCTGCGCCGGGGGGCAAATTCCAGTCATAGAACTTGTAAACACCGATGCTGTCCACGCCTGCCGCCAGGCCGAGCGCCGCCGCATGGATCAGGAAAGCCGCCTGCTGCTCAAGCGTCACCTGCCAGTTAGGGCGGGTCACCGGCCAGGCAGGATCGAGATTTGGCGAGGCGTTCGTCTCAGTGATCCAGATCTGCTTATCAGGGATACCATACTGTTCCAGCAGCGCCTGCATCTCGCGCACGATAGTGTAGACCGTCTCGCTGCGAAAATAGATATGCAGCGTCAGCACATCAAAGTAATAGCCGTTGGCAGCAGCTTCCGGATCAGCCGAGAGGTGTTCCAGCAGGCGATCAACGTACAGGCGCTGCCGCGCGTTGACATCATGCCAATAGGTCGTGCCCGCCATATGGATGATGGCGTCGGGGTTGCCCTGCCGCGCCGCCCGCCAGGCGACTTCGAGCAGGCGGGCATAATCGGCAAGTGTGCCCTCAAATTCGTAGCCGTAGGTATCTTCGGAGATATCCGGCTCATTCCAGATGATGAAGCGGCGAACCCCGCGCTCAGCGTAGTATTCGGCGGCGCGGCGGATGAAGCGCGCCCAGAGATTGCCGGGATCATCGACTTCGAGATATAACCCGCGCGGAACGCCGATCAGCGGCGTCCCATCGGTTGCCCAGGCAGGCGTCGCCTTGACGATGGCGACGACTTCCCGATCGCAAGCCTGCGCCTCCCGCAGCCAGCGTTCATCCACATTGAGCGTATTCCAGTCGTCAATTCCGGTAGGCTGGTGCTGCGCCCAGTCAAAGATGATCCGTTCCCAGCCCGCGCCCAGCTCACACGCCGCTTCCGGCAGCCAGAACGCCTCGATCACGCCGAAGATGTTCTCCCCTTGCCGCGCAGAGTCAGGCTGAGCGCTGACCGTGAGCGCGGGGCAAAGCAGTACCAGAATCAGCAGCAGAATGCGCTTCATACTCATTCGTCCTTCGGCTGATGCATGCGCACATCCTGAAGTTTGAGCTGAACGGTGCGCGAATTGTTCCATTCATTGATGTCGAGCGTATAGGCGACATCCACATAGTCGCCAACGCGCCAATCGCCGCCGCCCAGATGGAAGCCGATCGCATCGATCGGCGCAGAATGAGATCTTTCCAGCCGCAGTTTGAGGTGCTGTTCCTCCCTGCCGACCGTCCGCACATCTGAAATGCGCATGCCGCGCGTGGCGAATACCGGCGGCGGATTGTCGTGACCGGTCGGCTCCAGCAGTTGCAGCGTTTCCGCAAGGCTGAGCGTCATATCGGCGGGGTCAAGCTCGCAGTCAATGTCGAGCGTCGGGATCAGCGCTGTCCCCTCCAGCGAACGCGCGGCGATCTCGCTCAGCTGCGCCTGCAGCGCCGGAATATTTTCATTGCGCACGGTGAAACCGGCCGCCTGGGCATGCCCGCCATGCCGCACCAGCAGACCGGCACATTCATCGAGCGCGCCTGTGATATCGAACTGCGGAATACTCCGGCAGGAAGCGCGGCTTTCCGTGTCGCCCATTTCCATGACGATGGCAGGGCGATAAAATTCCTCTGTCAGCCGTCCCGCCACCAGACCGACGATGCCCGGCTGAAAATGCCCCGAAGCGAAGATCAGCGGCGACTGCATCATCTCCAGATTGAGCGCTGTGCGGATCGACTCCTGCGCCGTGCGCGTAAGTTCCTGGCGCAGCGTGTTCAGATCCTGAAGCCTGCGCGCCAGCCGGTACGCTTCCTGATCGTCATCCGTCGCCAGCAGTTGATAGGCGATCATGGCGCTTTCCAGCCGACCCGCCGCATTGATGCGAGGTCCCAGCCCAAAGCCGATGCTCTCAGATTTCACCTGACCCTGCCGAAGGCCGGCCACTTCCATCAGAGCGCGGATACCGGGGCGCTTCGCCTCGTTCAGCGCCATCAGCCCTCGCTTGACGAGCGCGCGATTTTCACTTCGGTTCAGCGGAGCCAGATCGGCAACCGTGCCGATCGCCACCAGATCAAGCAGATCCTCCGGCGCGATGCGCGGCCCGGCGCTGCTGCGGCGGATTCCGTTGCTGCCGCTGATCGTCAGGAGCGCCTCACACAGGCGAAAGGCAACGCCGACGCCCGCCAGCATGTCTTCACTGTAATCGAGATCATCCAGCTTGGGATTGATGAGCGCGTAGGCGCGGGGAAGCTCAGGGCCGAGCGAATGATGATCCGTGATGATGATATCCAGCCCATAGCGGCGTCCCTCATCAACCTCATCAACCGAGCGAATGCCGCAGTCCACCGTGATCACAAGCCGCACACCCGATCGTGACAGCCGAAGCAGGGCCTCGCTGTTTACGCCATAGCCCTCATCGACACGGTGCGGGATATACGGGATGACATTGGCTCCCAGACTGCGCAGCACCTGCATCATCAGCGCCGTTGAGGTCACGCCGTCAGCGTCAAAATCGCCGTAGACCGCGATCTGCTCCCCCGTTCTGATCGCCTGCTTGATGCGCGCCAGCGCGCGGTCGATCGAGGAATTGGCGGTACGCCGCAGCGACAGAAAACTTCCCGCAGCGATCTCACCGCCATTGAGATAAGCGGGGATCTGAGCCGGATCGCTTAAGCCTCGGTTGTACAGAACCTGAGCCAGGATGGGCGATATGCTGCTGGAGTTTCGAACAAAACTACCGGGCGCGGCGGGCGCAATCCGCCACGCTTTGGGTAACGTCATAGACACGAGACGGGACAATCCTTAAAATACGTTCCTAATTATTCGCGGAAACAGACATTGAGACAAGCCAATGGCAAAAATCGTCTTTATGGGAACGCCGGATTTCGCCGTCCCTGCCCTGCGCGCCCTGATCGCCGCGCACGACGTGATCGGCGTCGTCACACAGCCGGATCGACCGGCGGGACGCAGCAGGCAGATCCAGATCTCGCCGGTCAAGGCTGCCGCGCTGGAACACGGGATCCCGGTTTTCCAGCCGGAAAAGCTGCGCCGCCCTGAGGCAGTCGATACCCTTCGGCAGTGGCAGGCAGATCTCTATGTCGTAGCGGCATTCGGTCAGATTTTACCGCAGTCCGTGCTGGACATTCCAGCGCACGGCGCGATCAATATCCACGCCTCGCTGCTGCCGCGCTGGCGCGGCGCAGCGCCGATTCAGGCGGCCATCCGCGCAGGCGACGCCGAGACAGGCATCACGATCATGAAAATGGATGCCGGGCTGGACACAGGCCCCATCCTGAGCCAGCGCGCCCTGTCGATCGCCCCGGATGAAACCGGGCAAAGCCTGCACGATAAGCTTGCGCGGTTGGGCGGCGAACTGCTGATCGAAACGCTGCCCGCCTACCTCAACGGCGCGATCCGGCCGCAGCCGCAGGAAGACTCGCTGGCGACCTTTGCGCCGCGGATCGAGAAGGATGAAGGACGGATCAACTGGGCGGAACCGGCGATCGCGATCGAACGCACCGTACGCGCCTTTACGCCATGGCCCGGCACGTTCACTACATGGAAGGGTCGGCTGCTGAAGATACTCGCCGCAGAAGCGATCAGCGGAAACGGGCAGCCTGGCATGGTGCTGGAGCATAAGGATCAGCTCGTCGTGGGGACAGGCGAAGGTCTGCTGATGCCAACCCGGCTTCAGCTTGAGGGACGCGGCGCGGTCAGCGCGGCAGATTTCCGGCGCGGATACGCAGATGTGATCGGCGCGCGGCTGGGTGAAGCATGAGCGACACACGCATTCTGCCCGTCAACCCAACCCACCCGGAAGCCGGCATCATCGCGGAAGCCAGCGCCATCCTGCTCAGCGGAGGGCTGGTCGCTTTCCCTACGGAAACGGTCTATGGACTGGGCGCAAACGCCTTCGATGCGGCGGCGGTCGAGAAAATCTTCGCGGCCAAGAACCGCCCTGCACATGACCCGCTCATCGTGCATATCAGCGCCGCAGCCCAACTCGCTGATGTTGCAGCCGATATTCCGCCTCTGGCAGAAGCGCTGGCAGCCCGCTTCTGGCCCGGTCCGCTGACGCTGGTTCTGCGGCGCGGGCAGCGAGTTCCACACAGCGTCACGGCGGGCACAGAGACAGTCGCCGTGAGAATGCCCGCGCACCCGGTGGCCAAAGCGCTGATCGCCGCGGCGGGCACGCCGATTGCCGCCCCAAGCGCCAACACCTTCAGCCGGCCAAGCGCCACAACCGCCGCGCATGTTCTCGATGATCTGGGCGGCAGGATCGACCTGATCCTGGATGGCGGGGCGGCCCCCATCGGCGTTGAAAGCACTGTCGTCGATCTGATCAGCGATCCGCCTGTCATCCTGAGGCCGGGCGGGGTTTCACTTGAAGCGCTGCGCATGCTCATGCCTGCGGTGCAGCTCAGACCACGCTTTATAGAGGATGCCGCCGCCAGCTCACCGGGTCAGCTTCTGAAGCATTACTCGCCGAAGGCACAGGTCATGCTCTACACCGGCAGTGATCCTGAAACTGTGCTGGCGCGGATGATCGATCAGGGAACACGGCTGATCTACGATGGAAAGCGCGTCGGGGCGATCCTTGTGGAGGAAGATGCCGGCGTGTTTCATGAACTGGTGAGGGCAGATATCGCCGTCATCGGTTCCGAGCATGATCTGGAAAGCGTGGCGGCCGGGTTGTTTTCAGCAATGAGGACACTTGACCAGCGGGGGGTGGATGTGATCATGGTACGCGATCCGGGACGTGAGGGGATCGGCGCGGCCATCTGGGATCGCCTGCTGCGCGCCGCAGAGGGACACGTAATCGAGGTTCACCCGCCAGCGTAAAACAAACGCGCCCACCGAACGGTGAGCGCATCTGAACAGCGGCTGAGCGCAGCTCTAGTAGCCGAGGACACCCACCACATTCCGCACTGCCGACGCGCTGATCTCCAGCATCGCCTTCTCTTCGTCATTGAGCTGCATCTCGATCACCCGCTCAACGCCGTTTGCGCCAAGCACGGCTGGCACGCCGATATACAGCCCGTTATAGCCATATTCACCGTTGAGATACACGGCGCTGGGGATCACGCGCTTCTGATCGCGGATGACCGCTTCGACCATTTCGACCGTGCCTGCCGCGGGCGCATACCAGGCGCTGACTCCGATCAGCCCGACGATCTCGCCGCCGCCCTTGCGCGTGCGCTCGATGATCTGCTGGAGCTTTTCTTCAGACATCAGCTCGCGCACAGGAATGCCGGCAACGGAGGTATGCCGGGGCAGCGGAACCATCTCATCGCCATGACCGCCAAGCACGATGCCGTGAATGTCACGGACGCTCACGCCGAGTTCCATGGCGAGGAATGTCTTGTAACGCGCCGTATCGAGCGCGCCCGCCTGACCGATGACACGATTGGACGGGAACCCGCTCTCGTGCAGCGCCACATGGCACATGGCATCGAGTGGATTCGAAACGATGATGAAGACGGCGTTCGGGCTGAGCCGGGCAGATTTCTGTACCACCTCGCCAACGATCTTCTGATTGGTGCGCACCAGCTCATCGCGGCTGGGGAACTGCCCTGTTACGGGATCCTTCTTGCGCGGCACACCCGCTGTGACCACGATCACATCGGAATTGGCGGTCATCTCGTAATCGCTGCCGCCAACGATGTTCAGGTCGAACTTCATCACCGGCGCAGATTCCGCCAGGTCGAGCGCCTTACCTTTGGCAGGTCCTTCCAGGATGTCCACCAGCACCACATCTGCCAGTTCGCGGGTGGCGATCCAGTGGGCACACGTCGCGCCGACGTTGCCTGCCCCAATCACCGTTACCTTACTGCGAGCCATAGTCGCTAGTCCTCTCTCAAAGCTATCGCCAGAATACCGGGTTTAAGGATAACACCGTCCCGTATCAGATTAAAGATGACAGGATGAAAAGCGGATGAACAGGCCGGATTCATCAGGCATTGTACGGGATTGGATCGGGGTGTGGAAACGAACAGATGTTATCTGCTGACAGGACGAAGCTCACGTTTGGAGGACGCGGCTACTGTGCGTTGGCTTCGCCCTGATCGTTGTGCACCACGTCGGCATTCAGGTGATCGACCTGCCCCACCCCCACCAGACGGAAGTGTTCCCCATCGTCCGTTTCAAGGGTGGTGATGCTGGTGTTGCTGATATGTACCATCGGCTTATCGATCTCATCACCGACCAGGCGGCGGAGCAGAATGCGGATCGTTCCGCCGTGGGTCACCACGACGATATCCCCATCGCCGTTGGCGGCCAGGGCATGCTGAAGCGCCTGATACGAACGTTCCTGCATGATGAGGCGAGATTCACCATTCGGAAACCGGTATCCCATGAAGTCATTATGCGAATCCTTCCATTCTCTGGGATACCGGGCGATGATCTCATCGCGCGTCAGCCCCTGAAACACGCCCAGGTTCAGCTCACGCCAGCGAGGATCCAGCACAGGATCCAGCCCGTGTTCCCGCCCGATGATCGCCGCCGTTTCGGCCGCGCGCCGCAGATCGCTGGCGAAGATCGCGCCGAGCCGGCGATCGCGCAGGTAACGCGCAACCCGCAGCGCCTGCTCACGACCGAGATCATTCAGCTCAATATCGATCGTGCCTTGCCAGCGTCCGCTGACGTTCCAGTCTGTCTCTCCATGTCTGATCAGCAGTACCCGTTTCGTCTCCATTGGCCTCGCTTACCTGTAACATCGGACACAAATGACCGGCATCCCGGCGAATAGGGTTGACGCGCTTCGCCGGGAACGGCAAAATTAGATGGCATTGTACCAGAAGCTGCGGTCACTAGATGACCTGGGAGCGCCATCCGTGAAATATAACAACAAACACACCAGCAATCCGCTGAATTTTGGTATGTCGATGGTCGCCGGTCTGGGAGTCATCGTGATGATCATCGCGCTGGCGGTCGGCGTAGTCTCAGGCGACTCAGCCAATACCGGGCTGATCGGCGTCACATTTGCCGCGGGCTTGCTGATGCTGATCAGCGGCGTGGCAGCCTGGCTGGCCGTGGTTCGCCCCTTCGAGCGCTTCGACGATATCAATGTGCCGAAGTATACCGGTCATCATGACCACCATGATGCGCATGAGGATCACAGCCACAACGCCATCGTCAGTGCCGACGACCAGCATCACCCGGCCGGGTCTGCCCATTAAGCCGCATGCCGCCAGCGATTCCGCCGCGTCAGCCCGTTGAGGATCGCTTCGAAGGATACCTGTTCGACGATCAGGGAGAGACGCTGATCGCCGCTGCGCCACCTGAAGGCGTCTCTGCCCGTGCCGGTGAATGGATCGTCCGTTACGGCATCCGCTACCTCGGCAAGCCGCACCTGTCGATCATTCCGGGGCTGGTCGCCGTGGACTATGGTGAGATGCTCAACGGTGAGGAAGCCTGGCAGTTCCTGCTCCGGCGCAGCAACCTTTACCCACGAGCAGAAGTCTTCGGTTTTCGCAACGATGGACGAGACGAGATGACGTATGTCAGAAACCTCGATTTCGTTCAGCCGATCGAGGTCCTGCTTTTCGATGACCCGATGGTAAACCTGCCGTCTGCAAGACCGAAAGCCCTGATCGCCGCCGACGACACCCAACTGACGCACACTGCCGCGCGCCTGACGGAATATCTGCCGTGTTTTGACAGCCTGGCGGCGTGGCGCGCCAGCCGCTCGCTCACCTGACCGCCCGAAAGCAAGGAATTTTCTCCGATGACAGACCAGCCGCTGCCTACGCCTGACAATGAGCTTGACAGCGTTTTTGATGATAACCTGCCGCCCGATCACCGGTCTGGCGTCGTGTCGATCGTCGGGCGACCGAATGTCGGCAAATCCACACTGATCAACCGGCTGCTGGGGCAGAAGATCGCCATCGTCAGCCCCAAGCCCCAGACCACGCGCCGCCGCCAGCTCGGCATCTACACCGATGAACGATCGCAAATCCTGTTCATCGATACGCCGGGCTTGCACAATCCACAGCACAAACTCGGCGAATACATGGTGCGAAATGCAGAAGCCGCCTTCCACGATGCCGATCTGATCCTGATCATGCTCGATGTATCGGAAAAACCGGAACTCGCCGATCAGCACCTTGCAGATACCGTCAACCGGCTGCGCAAGGAAACGCCCGTCGTCCTCGTCCTCAACAAGGTGGATCTGCTGAAAGAGGAAACGCGAGACAGCCTGATCGCAGCGCATACCGCGCTGATCCCCAATCAGCGCGCCTTCCTGATCAGCGCGCAGGATGGAACCGGGATCGATGCCCTGCTGGACTATATCCGCGAGCAGATGCCGCTGGGTCCCCGCTACTACCCGGTGGACCAGTTGAGTGAAGTCAACATGCGTTACGTGGCGGCGGAGATCGTGCGGGAAAAGGTGATGCTCAACACCGAACACGAGATCCCGCATTCGGTGGCGGTGGAAGTGACCAGCTACCGGGAGCGCAGCGACGATCTGACTTATATCAGCGCCGTGATCTATGTCGAGCGCGAATCACAGAAAGGCATCATCATCGGCAAGGGCGGCGAGATGATCAAGAAGATCGGCTCTCAGGCGCGCGAGGAACTCAGCGCGATGCTGAATACCAAGGTCTATCTGGAGCTTCATGCCAAGGTGCTGAAGAACTGGCGCAGCGACGAGGCGTTGATGAGCCGTCTGGGATACCGCCTGCCGCGTGACGACTAGATCACCCTGAGCGCGCTGAGATAGGCGCGGGCAGCCGCCGAATCCTCCGCAATCTGCGAGATGAGGGCGTCGATGCCGCTGAAACGCATTTCCGGGCGCAGCCGGGTCTCGAATGTGAAACCCAGTGTTTCGCCGTAGATATCCCGATTGAAATCGAGCAGATGCGCCTCGACGGTGACTGACTGACCGTTAAATGTGGGGCGCAAGCCGACGTTCGTCACCGCCATGAAGCGCTCATCGCCGAGCAGCCCCCAGCCTGCATACACGCCATTGGCAGGGATGACCAGCGACTCTGGCACGGCGATATTGGCGGTCGGAAAGCCGATTTTGCGCCCGCGCGCCTCTCCATGGACGACTTCGCCGCTCACCGCGTAGGATCGACCGAGCAGATGCCGGGCGGAGACAACATCGCCAGCAGTCAGCGCATCACGAATCACGGTGCTGCTGATCGCGCCGCCCTCGCTGAGCAGCAGATCGATGACTTCGACCCCGAAACCTTTTTCCTCGCCCTGCTGGCGCAGAAAGGCGACGTTGCCTTCGCGCTGATAGCCAAGCGCAAAATCTGAACCGACCCACAGGGTTTCGAGCTGAAGGTACGTATTCATCTGATCGACAAAAGCTGCCGCGCGAATGTGACGCAGATCGTCGTCGAAAGGCAGCGTGATCACGACATCGATGCCCAGTGCCATCAGGATCTCGGCGCGTTCTTCAGGCGTCGTCAGGTAATAGCGGCCGGTGATCCCCCGGATGACGACATCCGGGTGCGGATAGAACGTGATCGCGACAGATAACTGACCGCGGGCACGTGCCGTTTCAACCAGACGCCGAATGAGGTACTGATGCCCGCGATGGACACCATCAAAGACGCCGATGGTCACAATAGACGGTTTTTCAAGGCGGACTTCAGCCAGGCTGCGATAATGAGGCATACACACTCTATCCCGAAAAGTCAGTTTCTGATGGCGTTCGCTTACTCTAGCGTGATGCACTCATCACGGCAAAAAAACTTTCTCCGGCTTCCATAACTCGCCGATCCCCCGCACCACGGCGATCAGTTCTCCACGCTTATCGTATGCCAACGCTGCGCGGCGCTGGTCACCTTCATCGCGCAGGATCGAACGTCCATGCGCCAGCGCTTCCGCGCTTGCGGCATCGAGAGTCAGGCGTTCCCAGCCAGCCAGTGCGCTGGAGACAGGGATCAGATGAGCCTGCCAGTCGCCGGAGAACAGCGCATCCGGATCATGCGCATCCTCAATGCGGAAACTTCCGCTGGCGGTTCGGGTCAACCCCGCAAGCGAGCCGCCAACGCCGAGCGCTTCGCCGAGGTCGTGTGCCAGGCTGCGAATGTACGTTCCTGAACTGCATCTGATGTCGAGAGTCAGCAGCGGCGCTTCCCACGCCTCGATCACAAGTTCGTCAATGCGAACGGGGCGCGGCTGCCGCTCAACCACTTCCCCCCGCCGCGCCAGATCGTAGAGCTTTTTACCCTGCTGCTTGACCGCGCTGAACATCGGCGGAACCTGGAGGATCTCGCCGGTGAAGGCGGGCAGCGCAGCCTCGATCTGAGCGCGCGTCACCCCAGAAACATCCTGCTGGCGCACAATAACGCCCTCTGCATCGTAGGTGTCAGTTTCCGTGCCGAGATGCACTACTGCACGATAGCGCTTGTCTGCCCCCATCACATACTCGCTCAGCCGCGTCGCCGAGCCGATGCACAGGATCAGCACCCCCGTCGCCAGAGGATCAAGCGTGCCGGCATGCCCTACTTTCAGACTGCGGAAGCCTGAAGCACGGGCAGCACGGCGCGCCTGATCAACCGCGTCGTGGCTGGTGACTCCCAGAGGTTTGTTGAGGTTGAGGAAGCCGAACGGGTCGCCGATCATGGTGCTAGCTGATCACCAGCTCCCCGCTGCGCACTGCATCCTTGAGCATCGGCATGACCCGCGCATACACATCGTCAAGCGTGCCCTTGACCGTTGCGCCGGACGCCTGTGTATGCCCCCCGCCGCCGAGCGCAAACGCGACCGAAGCGACGTTGTAGCCCGGCTTGCAGCGAAAACTGAGGTTGACCGCCCCATCGCTGGTCTCACGGAATGTCACTGAAACCATCGCTTCGTTGGCAGTACACAACCAGCTCACCAGCCCGTCATCAGAGGGTTCAGTCAAGCCGAGGCTCTCCCAGACCTCCCGGCGGATCAGCGCGGAAATCACGCCGTCCTGCAGGGTCACGGTTTGCAGCGCCTGCTTCCAGAGTTCGACCGTGCGATACGGCATACTGTTGAGCGTGCGCTGCGTGATTTCCGTGAGCGATGCACCAGCCTCCATCAGAATCTGCGCCTGCGCCAGCGAGTACGCTGTGACATTGCTGGTGGAAAAGCCGATCGTATCGGTCACCAGCCCCGTGAGGAGCGGGACGGCAATTTCCCGCGTGATGGGGATCTGCATCTGCTGCACCCATTCCAGCACGATCTCCGTCGTAGAGACGGCTTGCGGCTTGATCAGGTGCAGATGACCGAAGCGCGTATTCGTCGGATGATGATCCACATTGATCACAAAAGAGCTGTGCGCCCGCCCATAAGCGCCAACATCGCCGCTGCGTTCCTCATCGCTGGAGTCCAGTGAGACCATCACCGACCAGCTTCCTTCGGTCAGCTTCGGCAGCACAGTCTCCGCGCCGGGCAGGAAACGCAGATACTCCGGCAGTTCCTTATCGACGGCGCAGTCCACCCTTTTACCCAGCGCTCGCAGCGCATTCCCCAAACCGAGCAGCGAGCCGATGGCATCGCCATCCGGGTTGAAGTGCGTGACGAGCAGGATAGACTCAGCGTTCAGCAGGATCCGGGTGGCTTCAGCATAAGGCAGGGTCTCGGTCATCGATTTCACTTTCGTCAATCGTCCGCCCACTCATCATCGGCATCTTCTGCCGCTTCCGCGCTGACTGATTCGACCGGGTCTGCCGGCGGAATATCGAGCGAGGAAAGCAGCCGGTCGATCCGATCGCTGCGTTCCAGCGAGTGATCCCATCGGAAAACCAGCTCCGGCGTCTTGCGGAGCCGAACCCGCCGGGCGATCTCGGTACGGAGAAAGCCGCGGGCATGACGCAGCCCCTGCATGACTTCTTCCTCACGTTCTTCTTCGCCCAGCGCGTTGACCCACACACTGGCGAACATCATTTCCGGATCGAGTGTCACCTCGGTAATCGTGATCCCTTGCAGTCGTGGATCGGAAACCTCACGCAGCAAAAGCTCACTCAGAATGATACGGATGCGTTCAGAGACGCGATCCTGTTTGAAACTGCCCATGGCAAACTCCCTTCGCGAACATCAGCCGGCGGTCGATTCAACAGCGCCTAGCTGACCCGCTCCGAGACATAGAATTCGATGATGTCACCCACCTGATAATCGCTGAAATTCGCCAGACCGATACCACATTCAAAACCAGCACGAACTTCACGAACATCGTCCTGCATGCGCTTGAGCGACGAAATTCCAGACCCCTCAACCAGCACCTGACCGCCTCGCTTGAGGCGTGCCTTCGCGTTGCGGCGCGCTTCGCCTTCCTTGACCATGCAGCCCGCGATCGCGCCGACCTTGCTGATCTTGAAGACCTGACGCACTTCTGCCACGCCGATCACCTTGTCCTGATAGACTGGCTCCAGCATCCCCTTCAGCGCCAGTTCAACATCTTCCAGCAGCCGGTAAATCGTGTCGTACAGGCGGATCTCCACGCCGTGCGAGTCGGCGCTGCGACGGGCGGCATTATCAACCGAGACCGTGAAACCGATGATGATCGCGCCGCTGGCGCTCGCCAGCATGACATCGCTCTCGCTGATGTTGCCGACATCGGCTTGCAGGATGCGCAGGCGGATCCCTTCGCTTTTCTCAGAAAGCTGCTCCAGCGACGACAAAATCGGCTGAATGGAACCCTGAACGTCCACCTTGAGGATGACATTCATATCCTTCAGTTCGCCCGCCTTCACCTGGGCAAAGATATCTTCCAGGGAGACGGCGCGCGTCGGCGACAGCCGCTGATCGTTCGCCGCATTCTTGCGCTCCTCCACCAACTGACGCGCGATCTTCTCATTCTTGACGACATTGAACGTGACGCCGGAATCGGGCAGGCTGTGCAAGCCGAGCACTGAGACCGGGGTTGAAGGTCCCGCTGTCTTGACCTGCTTGCCGTTTTCGTCGTACATCGCCTTGATGCGGCCGTGGCTCGTCCCGGCGACGACTTCATCTCCCAGGCGCAGCGTGCCGTTGAAGACCAGCAGCGTCGCGATCACGCCGCGCGATTTATCGATGCGCGATTCGAGCACTGTGCCATAGGGTTCGCCATTGGGATTGGCGACGATCTCCTGCCCTTCCGCCGTCAGCAGCAGGGCTTCCAGCAGGTCTTCAATGCCTTCGCCTTCCTGGGCGGACACCGGCACGACAAACGTATCGCCGTCCCAGTCCATCGGGGTCAGCCCAATATCCGCGAGTTCCTGTTTGACGCGCTCGACATTGGCGTTGCGCTTGTCGATCTTGGTGATCGCCACCACAATCGGCACATTAGCCGCGCGGGCATGGTTAAGCGCCTCGCGCGTCGTCTGCATGATGCCGTCATCCGCCGCGACGACCAGAATGGCGATATCCGCACCCTGAGCGCCGCGCGCGCGCATCGCCGTGAAGGCTTCGTGACCCGGCGTATCGAGGAAGGTGATCTGCTGCCCGTTGTGGACAACGCGGTAAGCGCCGATATGCTGGGTGATCCCGCCAGCCTCGCCCTCGGCGACCTTTGCCTTGCGAATGGTGTCCAGCAGCGTCGTCTTGCCATGATCGACATGACCGAGGATGGTCACGATGGGAGGGCGGCGCTGGAGGTCTTCGCTCTTTTCGGAAGCGTACACCTTGCGCCACGTCTGCGCGGTGGCAGCGCGTTCCTCTTTCTCTACCTTCGCTTTGACGGCGCTCTCGCTCTGCGCTTCAAAACCAAGCTCTTCAAGGACGATCGCCGCCGTATCAAAATCGATCTGCTGGGTGATAGACGCCATGATTCCGTTGGCGATCAGGCGCTTCATCACTTCGATCGGGCTGGCTTCGATGATCTCTGCAAGCTGGCGTACAGTGAGAAAATCGGGGATGAGTACTACTTGCTTATCTTTTTCCTGAGCCATCCTTGCCTCCATAGTTCAGGGGCGATGGGGCAGGAGTTGCTCAGGGCGTGTTTAAAACACGGTTATCCCTGCGGAGTCCTCAACCCATCGCGCGCGTAGGGTTGTGTATGTGCGATAATCCGCTGATGGCGACCCGTGATCGGGCGCTGCCGCCTTGTATGGGCGTTCATGACGCAACAACCTGAGTCATTGCCTCTCTCAGTCGAATACGATCATCTGTCGTCAGCGGCGAACGTAAAGCCTTCGCTAAAATATCGGTGGTCACTGCGCGTTCCCAGCAATCCTTTCGATCACACAGGTAAGCACCACGACCATTCAGTTTACCACTGCTGTCAACCTGTACGCCGTGTGTGGTGCGGACGACACGAACCAGCGCTCGCTTGGCCGCCTTCTGCCTGCACACCACACACGTGCGTACCGGAACACGTTTCTTCGGCAGCGGAGACTGCAAACCGGGATTACTCTTCCCAGTCATCCCAGCCGCCGCGTCCACCACGATTGTCCTTGCGGAACTTCTTCTTCACAACACCGCCCACTTTTTCGTCGAAAATGAGCGTGCCGCCCTTCTTCTTCTTGCTCTTACGGTCATCCCTGTGCCCGTCGTCGTCAATGTCGCTGTCATCGACAAATTCCTCATAGACAGGCGCGGGGCGGAACTCGCGGCGCGAGCGCGCAGCAGCATCCACCGGCGTAATTTCCGGCACATCTGGGAATGCTGCCGGGGTTTCCTCAGCCGCATCCTGCCCTTGAGGAGCAGCTTCAACAGCAGCCACAGGCGCTTCTGCGGCGGGCGCTTCCTCAATAAACTCAGGGATCACCAGCGTATCCAGGGCGTCCTGTAGTTCCTTGAGCGCAGTGGGTGGCGCTTCACGCAGCGCATGCTTGACGCGATTCTCGTCGATCAGGAAGCGGAGCATGATCTCGCCGACATTCTGGAACTCGGCGGCAAGCGCTTCGGTGATGGATTCGCTCAGGCCAAGCGCAGAAACCGGCATATTGAATGCCCCCTGCGGCAGCGTGGCACGGACGGCGTTGATCTCGGCAATCCGCTTCTGGCGGACGACCGCGCGCGCTTCGAGGATCTTGCGCTGCGCCATGTCTGCAAAGCGGCCCAGCAGCGTATATTCTTCTGGCGTCACCACGCGGTTGTTGGCCTTCTTGTCCATGATGCGCGCGGCTTCAGCGATCAGATCGGGATTGGTCGTCTTGAGCGCGTTCAGCGGCGGGCGATCGATCGCATCGAGCGCTTCCTGCACAGCCTCGGTCACACTCTTGATGTCGATGCGCCAGCCTGTGAGCTTGGCAGCAAGGCGTGCGTTCTGCCCTTCCTTGCCGATCGCCTGGGACAGGTTGTCTTCCGGCACGATCACAAGGGCCGTGCGCCCGGTATCAGGGTCGTCTTCCAGATAAACACCGCTGGCACGCGCCGGGCTGAGCGCCTTGGAGATGAACACTTCCTGATTGGGACTCCACTCGATCACGTCGATGCGCTCGTCGTGGAGTTCCTTAGTGATATTCTGGATGCGCGTCCCCTTGATACCGACACATGCGCCGACGGCGTCAATCCCTTCCTGAAGGGCGACGACAGCGACCTTCGAGCGATGCCCTGCTTCACGGGCAATATTCTTGATCTCGACCTGGCCGTTATAGATTTCGGGAACTTCGTATTCCAGCAGGCGGCGGAGCATGTTGCGGTGCGCCCGGCTGACGATGATCTTGGGGCCGCGATTGCCGCGCTCAACTTCTGCGATATAGACGCGGATTTTGTCGTGCGGCTTGTAACGCTCGCCCGGAATCTGTTCCTTCTTCGGCATGGTCGCTTCTGCGCGGCCGATCGTCACGGTGACGACGTTGGCATTGGCGCTCTGCACGGTGGCAACGGTGACCTCACCTTCGCGTGCCGAGAACTCGTCAAACAGCGCCATCCGCTCCGATTCGCGAATTTTCTGAAGCACGATCTGCTTCGCCGTCTGCGCAGCGATGCGCCCGAACTTCTTGGTAGTTGAGCCTTCGAGGGCGACCATCACCACATCGCCGTAGTTCGCCTCAGGGTGATAGAAGCGCGCCGTCTCCAGATCGACCTCTGTCCGGTCATCCTGAACTTCATCGACGACTTCTTTTTCCACCAAGATACGAACTCGCCCGGTGTTGGGGTCGATGGTGACCTCCACCGCCTGTGCCTTGCCGATGCCTGCATCCTTGCGGTAAGCGTCTACAAGCGCCTTGCTGAGCGCATCGAGGACCGCTTCCGGAGAAAGCACACGCAACTCGGCGATTTCATTAAACGCGAGTTCAAACTCACTCTTCATGGACTTGCTTCCACTCCCGTCAGGTCTGGGGATTGATGAACGACTGAAACCCGGCTACGTAGCAAAAAAGTGGGGGTTGCCCACTTTTTTTGCCGCCCACAGATTTACAAATGTCAGGATAGCATAGTTTTCTACCCCTGACAAGATGATTCTGCCGTCTAGCCAGCGCCTTCCAGCGCCTCAGTCGCCTCGCTTCCGACCGCTTCCGTCTGCTCTGCCGCAGCATCGCTGGAAGCCGCCTGACCTGCCCCCGGCAGATCTGCCATCGCCTGATCCGGAAGCGCGCCATCGCCAACCGGAGCATCACCGAAATCGGACACAACCTCTTCCAGAACGCCGGAGAGCTGCGGCAGCTCTACGAACGGATCGAATTTGAGGATGCGCCCGGCTTCCGAATCGGTCACATAGACGAAGCCCTGAGAGTCAACCGCGATACCGCCAACCGTCTGGAACTGGCTGGTATCCACAGCTCTGTCCGCCGGCTGACCGAACGAACCGACACAGTTGCCCTGCGTATCGAACACCAGAATGCGCCCGGCATCGGGATCGGTGACGTAGAGCAGATTGCGCGCCGGATCGAGCGCGAGATACGGTCGGCTTGCGCCCGTCTCATACCATCCGCGCACGTTGAAGACATACAGGGGAACCCCATCCGTGCTGAACACGGATACGCGCCGGTTCCATGTATCCGCCACGAAGATGCGCCCGTCCGGGCTGATGGCGATGCCGCTCGGCTCATCAAGCTGACCGATGTTGGCCCCCGCGGAGCCGATATCGCGCAGGAATGTGCCATCCGGCGCATACACACGGATACGCTTGTTGCCGGTATCCGAAACGTAGATATTGCCTTCCAGATCGACTTCGACATCGCGTGGACCCCAGAAGCCGTCGGTCGGCTCTGTGAGCACGGCAGCGCCTTCAAGGACGGGCTGCCCCCAGCCGCGAGCGAAATTGCCCATCACATCGAGGACATTAACACGGTAATTCCACGTATCCGCAACGATCAGCTCGCCTGACAAGCCTGCTGCCACGCCATTCGGGCGGTTAAAGCCGGAGCCGCCAGACAAGCCGGTGAAGCTGGTCACGTACTGACCCTGTGACGTGAATTCCAGGATGCGATTATTGAACTCATCAGCGACGAACACGCGCCCATCAGCGCTGACATCGATATCCATCGGATTGCTGAGCCGGATTTCCTCCGGCAGAGTGAACGAGAACTGAGCGCGCCTGGGTTGCCAGTTTTCTGTGCAGACGTTGACGGTTTGCAGCGCGGCGGTATCGAGCGGATTGAGCGCCATCCCCTCGCCCACGCCGAGATTCCAGACCTGCGCGGCGATATCCTTGCGCACATAGAAGTACAAGCGCTCGCCCGGATTCCAGTTCTGCGGGCTGTAGTCCTCACCGACAGCGCGCCCATAGCGGCTGTAATCACGCGCCCAGAAGATATCCCAGATGCCGTGGCGAATCTCGGCAGCCTGCGTATTGGCCGGCGAAAAATCGAGCGCATTGGCGACGCGCGTCGCATTCAGATTGAAGTAGTTCCAGCTTGGCCACCACATCCGCATGTATTCGAAGCGGTAGTAGCGATCCTCAAGCAGCGGCTCCACGCGGGATCGAATATCCTCACTGGCGTAGACCGCGACGGCATCCCTGACCGCGTCAGGTGTTGGATTCCCCGCGAAGAACGACTGGTTCGTCAGATCGCGGAAATACCATGTCACAGGCCATGAGTTGCCACCCCAGGCAAAACGCATGCTCATGCCGCCGGAAACGCGCCGGCTCAGTTCCTCGATCTGCTCCATCATCAGCTTGATGCCGGGCGCGCCATGCGCATAGACCAGATATTCCGTGGCGTAATCGTAATTGATGAACGATGCCATCCATGCGGTGCGGAACGTGAGCAGTGAGAGCGCCACCAGTGCGGCAACGCCGATCATATGGCGAAGATGCAGCCACCCCACCCGTCTGACGACCAGATAGATCAGATAGCCGATCACGCCGATCAGGATCAGCATGGCGATCCACTGATTGAGCTGCGAGAGCTGCGCCTGCTGCAGGCCGGCAAATGGATTCTGCCCGATCAGGAACGGCGCGATCGTCTGGAAAACGGCGACCGCGAACAGCGGGATCAGCAGCAGCAGCAGCCAGCCCCGGCTGCGGAAGCGCGCCCAGTCCGTATTCTCGAACACACGCCCGAAATACCACGCAGCGACGAAGCCCATCGGCAGGGTCAGGTGCGTCCCCAGCCAGGGCATTTTCTCGCCTGCCAGGGTGTAGGCGATGAAGATATAGATCGCCCAGAATGAGACGAAGAGCGGGAAGGACAGACGACGCAGGCGACCTTCGCCCCACAGCGCCTTCTGCCGTTCGCGCTTGTTGTCTTCGACCATGCGCTCGATCGCGGCGTCGGTATTCACCTCATCGCTGGCAGCGCCTTCCGCGGCGAGGGCATAAGCGTCACGATTTTTCTCTTCAAGCCGATCGCGCCGGAAGCTCCAGAAGCGCGTGAAGCCCGCCAGCATCGCCAGAAAACTCCCGATGATCGGCAGGTACTCGTAAATCGGCATGATGATCAGTTGATAGTAGTACTGCGGCTGTCCACCGCGACGAACGCCCTGCTGATCCAGCCAGTAGCCCAGGCTGCCGATCATCCCCGTGAACAAGCCGCCCGGATTGGTGAACATGGTGGTGAAGAAGAATACGAACAGGACATGAAACACGATCGCGCTGATCAGCCAGCGTTTCCAGTTCCACACCAGGCCGGAAAAGATCATGACAGCCAGGAAGGGGATCAGCACCAGCAGGGTGCG